>NZ_JAUBRP010000077.1:0-30871 GCF_036701935.1 Microcoleus sp. M2_D5
CCCGTCCTTAAAAGACGGGCCCGACGCCCATCCCACAAACTTGTGGAAGTTATTTAATTCTCATTCCTTAAGAAACAGTTTTCAGCATCGCCCTAGCTTCCTCAATATTTTCGGCAACCAATTTGCCCGACTCGATAAAGGCAGATTTTTCGGTATCGCTGAGTTCGAGTTCGACTACTTGTTCGACTCCCTGAGAGCCCAAGCGGCAGGGAACTCCTAAAAAGATATCTTGCACGCCGTATTCGCCGTGCAAATAAACGCAGCAAGGCAAAAGTTTGGACAGATTAAATAAAATAGATTCTACCATCAAACAGACAGAAGATGCGGGTGCAAAATAAGCACTACCTGTCTTCATCAATTCTACAATTTCTGCGCCGCCGTGGCGAGTCCGCTGTACGAGTCGATCGATCGCGCCAGCATCCATAAGTTGATTGATGGGAATACCGTTGACAGTAGAATAGCGGGGCAAAGGAACCATCAAATCGCCGTGAGAACCGATGACAGTTGCATTGATGTCAGCATTTGAAACGCCCAATTCCATTGCAATAAAAGTTTGAAAGCGGGCGGAGTCGAGAACTCCCCCCATCCCCATAACTCGGTGTTTGGGCAAATCCGCAGCTTCCCAAGCTAAATAAGTCATGATATCTAGGGGATTTGTGACTGTGATTAAGATTGCTTCGGGAGAATGCTCGATCGCCTGTTTTGTAGCTTCGGTGACAATTCTAGCATTGATTTTAATTAAATCTTCCCGATTGATACCGGGTTTGCGCGGCACTCCGGCGGCAATTACTATGATATTTGAGTTTGCCGTATCTGTATAATTATTTGTACCGACAATTTGGCGATCGTGGCGTTCCACTCCCCTTGCTTCCATCAAATCCAAAGCAACGCCTTGGGGCCAACCCTCCACAATATCTAGCAATACTACATCTGCCAGATTTTTCTCAGCAATTCGCTGGGCTAAGGTACTTCCGACTTTGCCTGCACCAATAATTGATACGCGGTTTGATGGAGAATTCATTGGATTTTAGATTTTAGATTTTAGATTTTAGATTTTAGATTTTAGCAATCAGCTTAATTGGGGAAAGGTGCCCGGTGTGCACCCTTCGCTACATCAAGAACAGTGATGTTTAGTTTTGGTGAGTTACTGAAAATCTTCGAGTTGGTCTACCCGCAGCCAAATATTGGGGGTGGGAACTTTGCCAAATTTGACGAAGGCATAGTCGCCGCGAACATCCATCACTTCGCCCTTTGTTTCAAATATATAAGAGGAAAAGCGCTGGTCGCTGGCTTTGGCTTCTAGACTGTTTTCCAATTTTTCGCGTACAGCGCGAACTATGCTGCCTTTCTTGATTGCCATAACTTGCTTGGTTTAGTTTAAAAAACTATACAAATTTTAATCTAGATTTGGCTGCAAAGTCACTCGGCGATTGAAATCGCTACTAAGGAATGAGAATTAAATAACTTCCACAAGATTGTGGGATGGGCCTAAGAGCCCTCCCACAAGGACGGGCGGGACGCCCATCCCACAATAACAATTAAAATTTTAAGTTATTTAATTCGGGATCCTAAACAAACGAAGTCACTCCAAGCTGACTAAGGAATAAAGGAGTGCGATTCGTGGGGTACATCTAAAATCTAAAATCTCAAGCCAAAAATCCATTAACTGATTCCTATGTCTGACATAGGGGGCAAAAATGAGTCGATCGCCCTGCTAATTTTATACGTTCGATGGTTGCGGAGCAAGTGCGACAGGGTTGGCCGGCGCGATTGTACACCCAAGCGACACCGCCGTAGTTGCCGTTGACACCTTGGACGTTGAGAAAATTGCTAAAAGTGGTGCCACCGGAGGCGATCGCCTTCTGTAAAACTTGAATAATAGCTGTATGGATGCGCCCAATTTGCTCTGCGGTCAAATCCGCGCACAGAGTTGTCGGCATCACTCCCGACAAAAACAAAGTTTCGTCTGCGTAAATATTTCCCAAACCAGCTATCAGTGACTGGTCTAGCAAAGCTGTTTTAATTGGTCGCGCCCGCCGGTGCAGCTTGCGGGTCAAATATTCTGTTGTAAATTCGTCTGAAAACGGTTCTGGGCCTAAGAGTTTCAAACCGGTGACGGTACTCGAAACCTCGGTTTCTGGTGGCACGTACCACATTTGCCCGAAGGTGCGCTGGTCTACAAACCGCAATTCTTGGTTTCCTTCAAAAAACAGTCGCACTCGCGCGTGTTTTTGCAGGGTATCGGATCGGTTCACCCACAGCAGTTGTCCGGTCATCCGCAGGTGAACGCCCAACCAGCCGGCTTTTGAAGGAACGAGGAAGGAAGAAGGAAGAGTGGAAGAACTTGGAGTTTGATTCCTACATTCTCCCCCTTTCCCTTTTTCCCTTTCTCCTTCTGGGTATTGAGATAGTTCTGCCAGGAGGTATTTGCCGCGTCTGTACCAGCGGGCGATCGACTTTCCTTTGAGTTTTGTCAAAAAATCGGCCGCAGAGATTGAGCGGGCGATCGTGCTGTTTAGCAACACGTCGCCGCCCAACATTTCTCGATCGAGGGTTGCTTGATTCAAACCCCGGCAAATAGTTTCAACTTCTGGCAGTTCTGGCACAATTAGCGTTGTTCTGTTCCTTGATTTGGCGAACCTTCGACGCTGCCCGGAACTTCGGCACCGGGTTTGCTGTCGGTTGAGGTTTTCGGCTGCTGGGGGGCTCCTCCGCTGCCGGTTTTCCGGGTTTTCTCGTCCAGCGTGGTTTGTTTGCCGCCGGAAGCTACTGGAGTCCCTGTTTTCGCTTTTGCTTTGGGTGCTGACACTTCCACTAATTCGCTTTGGGCGTAGTTGTTCGTGTTGACGCCTGCATAATTTACGCTGTTAAAGCGAACGATAACTGGGTATTTAATGCCGCTTTGGTCTACCGTAGCAACGGTGCCCACTTCTTGATACCAGAAGGATTCTTTGCGGAGAATCCGAACTGTAGAACCGCGTTGAACCATGAGCTTTGTTTCCTTTGCGATGAATAAACGGATAAAGCCATTTTTTTTACTCTAGTCGATCGCGCGACGCATTTGAAGTCTGCAAGGAAATTTTTACCTGTCGCGCCGTTTTTTGGTCGGCTGTTTGTAAAGAAAAGTAAATACTTTGCTAGGGCGATCGCTGGGGTTGCAAAATAAATAAACAGACATTATCCGTTAAATACAAGCTGTGCGATCGGATATATAAAAAACTTTACAAATTGTTGTGGGGTGGCGAGTTTGTTACGGACCTGTGAGGAAGTTGTTGGGGCCGTTAGGTTGTTGCGGGGGCCGCCAGGGGTTTAAAACCCCTGTCTCATAGCTAAAGTCGTCTAAACACGACTGAATATACAATTGTATTTTTGGGGCGGGCAGATTGTATTTTTGGGGCGGGCAGATTGTATTTTGGGGCGGGCAGATTGTATTTTGGGGCGGGCAGATTGTATTTTGGGGCGGGCAGATTGTATTTTGGGGCGGGCGAGACGCCCACCCCACAATAAAATTTAGTGATTGTGGAACAGGCCGGAAAGCCTGTTCCTAAGAATGGTGAAAGATGTGAGATTAATTAACGTTGTTTTTAATTATATTGTCGCGCTAAAGTATTGCAAAGTGCGGGGAATATTTAAAGTATGTCGTTAGTTGATTTAGCTAATACTAAAGTTAGGGTTCTTGGATGGAGTGCGGTGATGGGTGTTGCGCCAATGATTGCCAGCGCGATCGCCAATCCGGGTGTGACAGCAGGATTGGGTATGATGGCTAATCCCGTCGTTGGCGGCATTTCGATTTTAGCAACGATCGCGGGCGGTATCGCGGCGAATATGGCGGCTAACGATTTGGGAAATCTGATGACCGAAAAGTTGGCAAAAAATCCGAATATTCTTGACAATCACGATTTGATTCAGGCGGCGAGTGAGGCGATCGCCTATATTTTGAAAGATGTTGCTTCGTCAGATGAATTAATTGCGATCGCCAAACGCAAAAATTCCTCTGTCAGGGATTTAGATCAATTAGCCGATCGACTTCCTGAATATTGGCAGCACATTAACACGCAAGGGGTTGATTTGTCAAGGGGTTTAAATATTTCCGAAGACCAGTTGACTCTGATTTTTTCAGCGGATGCCCAGGAGTTCGATCGAGTTACGGGATTGACACCGGAAGATTGGGCAAAATTTTTCGGGGAATTCGCCGCCAGCGAGGGGAAATCTTTCGATGCAGAAATCGTGGAATTTGTGGCGCAAAGACTCTACGAAACTTTCCCGAAAGCCTACCGCGAAGTGCTGAAACAAGATGCGGCGCAGGGAGGAGAAAAGTTTGCGGCGATGCTGTTGAACCTGCACCAAATTGCTTTGGCGGATCTCAAGGATTTGGGGCTGCAAAATGGGGAGATTCTCGATAAATTGGAGGCAGTGGCAACTCAGCAGCAGATTTGTCAAGTGATGGTAAAATTGGAATCTATGCAAAGTGAGATCCGATCCGATTTGGCGCAGGTGCGGGCATTGCTGCAAAGATATATCGATCCTGCTGCGCCGAGTTTGCCGATTTCTTTTAAGTCCGAGACGATTATTCAGGACAGAATTAAAGACTTTACCGGCCGCAAATTTGTGTTTGAAAAAATTAATGAGTTTTTGGAGAAGAATCCGAAGGGCTATTTTGTTTTAGAAGCGGAACCTGGTGTCGGGAAAAGCGCAATTATGGCAAAATGCGTGGAGATGCTGAAGCGACGCTGCGTTACTCATTTCAATTCGCGATCGGATGGGATTATCAGCGCTAAAACTTTTTTGGAAAATGCCTGCACTCAGTTAATAGAAGGCTTTAACCTCAAAGAAAAGTACCCGTATTTGCCGGAAAATGCGCTGGAAAACGGCAATTTTCTAGGGAGGTTGTTGGGGGAAGTTAGCGCTAAGTCGAGCCGAGAAAAAAAGTTAATTTTTGTGGTGGATGCGCTGGATGAAGTCGATTTGAATTTGCAAAGTAGCGGCAGCAATGTTCTATATTTGCCCAATGATTTGCCGGATAACGTTTATTTTATTGTCTCCAAGCGGCCGGATTTTCTGCCGATGCCGACAGGAAACCGCAAAGTTTTTGATTTGATGGAGTACAGCGCCGAAAGTTTGGCTGATGTCCAGGCTTATCTGGCAAAACGTACCGATAAAAGCGAGTCTATTCAGAATTGGATTGAGCGTCAGAGTTTGCAGCGGGAAGAGTTTGTGACGGCGGTAGCCCAGAAAAGCGAAAAGAAATTTATCTACCTCCGCTACATCCTCGATGAGATTGAAGGCGGTACTTACAATGATGTGAGTTTAAATGATTTACCAGCGGGCTTGCAGGAATATTATCAAAAACACTGGGGACAGATGATGGGCAGGGAAGACGATCTTCTGCTGGAATTGAAGGTTAGAATTATCTACTTTCTGTCGCAAGCAGAGGAACCAGTTTCTGGTCGCTGGTTGGCTAAATCGGCCGGCGAAAATAATGTTATGAAAGTACAGCAGGTACTCGGAAAATGGAATTCGTTTTTGCGACAGGAGAAAGTAGGAAGGGAAACTCGATACACTATCTATCACAACAGTTTTCGGCAGTTTCTCGAAGCAGATGAAACTGTGCAGTCGGCGGGTATAACACTGGAAGATATTAACGATGATATTAGCGATAAATTTGCAGGAGGAGCGCCGATATGAGCGATTTAGGTGTGTGGTTGGCGCAGCAGTGTCAGGAAGATCGAGATTTGCTGTTGAAATACCAACCGAAGAGATTTGCGAAACGGGGGAAGGTTGACCGTTATTGTGCTTGGTTGACGGATTTCGGTTTTATTCAGATGAAACTGGAATTGTTGGGGGTGCAAGCGTTAATTGAGGATTACGATTTAGCGAGAATTTCTGATGTGTTGTTGTCCCAGGAGCAAAGTCAAACTCTGAGATTGATTCAAGGGGCAATTCGCAAGTCGGCGCACGTTTTGGAAAGGGATAAAACGCAACTGGCAGGGCAATTGTTGGGGAGGTTACTACCTCATGAAGTGACTAGAGTTGTACATAAATCTAAGTATTTTTGGGAGTATTTACCATTGATTGGTAGGTTTACCCCCCGTAAACCTGTCAAAAAAGTGACGGAAAAAATCTCGTCACCTGATGACATTCAAGCCATTTTGGAACAAGCAAAGCAGTGGAAAGATAGTCCTTGGCTGCGGCCTTTGAAGGCTAATTTAGAACGGGCAAATGAAGGAGCAGTGCGGACGCTTGTCGGTCATAGTGACGCGGTACGGGCAGTGGCGATCGCACCCGACGGCCTCACAGCTATTTCCGCTTCAGAGGATAATACCCTGAAAATCTGGGACACCGAGACAGGCTCGGAACTCAAAACTCTCATCGGTCATAGTGACGCGGTACGGGCAGTGGCGATCGCACCCGACGGCCTCACAGCGATTTCCGCTTCAGAGGATAATACCCTGAAAATCTGGGACACCGAGACAGGCTCGGAACTCAAAACTCTCACCGGTCATACTAGGGGGGTAAATGCAGTAGCGATCGCAACCGACGGCTTCACAGCTATTTCTGCTTCACAGGATAATACCCTGAAAATCTGGGACACCGAGACAGGCTCGGAACTCAAAACTCTCACCGGTCATACTGGCTCGGTAAATGCAGTGGCGATCGCACCAGACGGAAAAATAGCCATTTCCGCTTCAAATGATAGTACCCTGAAAATTTGGGACACCGAGACAGGCTCGGAACTCAAAACTCTCACGGGTCATAGTTCCTGGGTACTCAAAACTCTCACCGGTCATGATGGTTCCTGGGTATATGCAGTGGCGATCGCACCCGACGGTAAAACAGCGATTTCCGCTTCAAGTGATAGTACCCTGAAAATCTGGGACACCGAGACCAACTCGGAACTCAAAACTCTCAACAGTCATAGTGGCTCGGTATATGCAGTGGCGATCGCACCCGACGGAAAAACAGCGATTGTAGCTTCACAGGATAGTACCCTGAAAATCTGGGACACCGAGACAGGCTCGGAACTCAAAACTCTTATCGGTCATACTGGCTCGGTAAATGCAGTGGCGATCGCGCCCGACGGCCTCACAGCGATTTCCGCTTCAAAGGATAAAACCCTCAAAATCTGGGACACCGAGACAGGCTCGGAACTTAAAACTCTCACCGGTCATAGTAGCTGGGTAGGTCCAGTGGCGATCGCGCCCGACGGCCTCACAGCGATTTCCGCTTCAGCTGATTACACACTGAAAATCTGGGACACCGAGACAGGCTCGGAACTCAAAACTCTCACCGGTTATAGTGAATTGGTAAAGGCAGTGGCGATCGCCTCCGACGGAAAAACAGCGATTTCCGCTTCAGGAAAAACAGTGTTTTCCCTTCCAGATAATACCCTGAAAATCTGGGACACCGAGACAGGCTCGGAACGCAAAACTCTCACGGGTCATAGTGAACCGGTAACAGCAGTGGCGATCGCACCCGACGGTAAAACAGCGATTTCCGCTTCAGAGGATAATACCCTGAAAATCTGGGACACCGAGACAGGCTCGGAACTCAAAACTCTCACCGGTCATACTAGGGAGGTAAATGCAGTGGCGATCGCACCCGACGGTAAAACAGCGATTTCCGTTTCTTGGGAAACCCTGAAAATCTGGGACACCGAGACAGGCTCGGAACTCAAAACTCTCACGGGTCATAGTGAACCGGTATATCCAGTGGCGATCGCACCCGACGGTAAAACAGCGATTTCCGCTTCAATAGATAATAATACCCTGAGAATCTGGGATTTGCTTAAGGGCAAAGTGATCGCTAGTTTCAGCGGAGAAGATAGGTTCAATTGTTGTGCAATTTTGCCCGATGGAGTGACAGTTGTAGCGGGGGATGACTTGGGCCGGGTGCATTTCCTGCGATTGGAGGGAGTTAGCGGCGGGCGATAATCGAATTTTTGTGTTTGTAGGGGCGCTCTCAAATAGAGAATGAGAGCAATGGAGTTTTTAAATGCCTGCTAAAGATATTTTTCACGATACTGTCAAAGCTGCTTTACAAAAAGATGGATCGATAGTTATTCGTGAAAAATTTCGGGTGCAAGTCGATGAAGAAGGTCTAGCCATGTTTATCGATATGACCGCCGAAGAATTGAGCGGTGCAGAAAAAGAAGGTCGCAAAATAGCTGTCGAAGTTAAGAGCTTTCAAGACCGATCCGACTTCTATCAATTTCATGGTGCTCTCGGTCAATTTCTCAACTGTCGATCTGCATAGAGAGATATTATGCCAGATTTTATAGTATATTTAGCAGTTCCTTTAGAAACCTAGTGTCCTCTTTTGCCGCTATGATATTGAAAATTTGATAAACAAAACTCACGCATTTTTCCCAAAGAAACCGGGTTTTTTACCTAATCTGTGGACGACAACGAAAGATTTTGCTAAAAAACCCGGTTTCTGAGCACCGGTGCGTCCAGGACTGATAAATTAATGACAGATAAGATCGATCGACCATTCGCAACAGTAATACTCGCGATTAGTGCCGACGGTAAAATTGCAGATGCAGTGCGATCGCCCGCGAGATTCGGTTCTGCCAACGACAAAGCCCACCTCGAACAGCAAGTAGCAGCAAGCGACGCGGTTTTGTTCGGCAACGGCACTTTACAGGCTTATGGGACGACGATGAGAGTGATTTCGCCGGAATTGCTCAAACAGAGGGAACTGCAAGGGAAGCCCGCACAACCGGTGCAAATTGTATGTTCGCGATCGGCCCAATTTGACCCAAACTTGCGATTTTTCCAGCAACCGGTGCCTCGCTGGCTGCTGACGGGGCAAGACGGTAGGGAAACGGCATTGCCGTCTCCTCTCAAGAACGGGCAAGATGCCCGTTCCACAAGAGATGAATTTTCTAGTGGCACAGGCATCTTGCCTGTCGATCGAAGGCTTATTGAGAAGGGTGCAACATCTCTCAATAACGGGCAAGATGCCCGTTCCACAAGAGATGCCCGTTCCACAAGAGATGAATTTTCTAGTGGAACAGGCATCTTGCCTGTTCATAAAAAGCTTATTGAGAATGGTGCAACATCTCTCAATAACGGGCAAGATGCCCGTTCCACAAGAGATGCCCGTTCCACAAGAGATGCCCGTTCCACAAGAGATGAATTTTCTAGTGGAACAGGCATCTTGCCTGTTCATAAAAGGCTTATTGAGAATGGTGCAACATCTCAATTCGATCGAATTATCTATGCGAAAACCGCAGGTGGAGAGATTGATTGGATTGATGCGTTTCAACAGTTAGCAAACTTCGGTATCAAACGCTTGGCGATTCTGGGCGGGGGAAAACTGGTAGCGTCTGTGCTGGCTGCAGGCTTGGTAGACGAACTTTGGCTGACGGTGTGCCCGCTAATTTTGGGCGGGGCGGATGCACCGACACCAGTGGAGGGAGAAGGTTTTTTGGCGGATTTAGCTCCAAAATTGGAACTTTTGGCGGTTAAACAGGTGGGACAAGAGGTATTTTTGCATTATAGATTCGGGGCGGGCTAGAAGCCCAACCCCTAGTCCCCACAAGAGTTGTGTGGCACAGGCATCTTGGGTGGCACAGGCATCTTGCCTGTGGCGGGCTAGAAGTGTCCAACCCCTACTCCCCACAAGAGTTGTGTGGCACAGGCATCTTGCCTGTGGCGAGTAATTACACAAGCAGGGGAGATTGTATTAACTTAAATGAATCCCCACACAGAGATGTTACTATTTTGATGGCTGGGGAGAAGCGCTGCACACTAGAGCCCGGGTCTTCAGCCACCCAGCAGTCCTCCCTACCAGGGATTGAAAAAAGATAGTGTTTGCACCTTTAATATTTCACCGTTAGCGGCAAGCTTTTCACGCCTAATTCTGCGATCGACGCGAGCCGATCGCACAACCGGCGCCATCCAAACTCCCGAACCACGCCAATACAGCCAGCAGTACCCGGTTGATTGGCGTCAAAGTGAATTCCTAACTCTGCCCGAATACCTTTACTGGAGACTACAGGATCGGGAGTGATATGAAAAAATAAGCCCTCCACGCCGCGCGTGTCGAGCCAATAGCCCTCAGTTGGTATTTCGTACTCGCCGGCAGGGATTGGGCCTTTTCCGCGCACCCACTCATCACCAGGGCGCTGATAATCCGCGCAGCCGGAAGTGGCTAGATAGTCGATCGCTTGCCCGTTAGGATAAACAAGTTGCAAATTCCCATGGATTAGCTCTGGCGATTGAGCTAATGGCATCGTAAAAATTAAATGATGTTGATTCATTTTAATCTGTCTCTTAATTGGTCTATTAGTAATTGCATTTCCGCAAGTGTTTTGCGTCCTGATACTAAATCATGCAGACTAGCAATTGTCATCCCTTGTATATATCCGTGTTCTTTACAAAGGCTTTCATAACATTGCAACAATTGCAGCCGACTAACTTTATTGTTGCTTAACAATTGGTTAGCTTCGTGGATAGTCATTTGATCACGGCGGTGATGATTTGGGCGAGGGAACTAACAAACCTATTAGACCAGGAATAATTGCCCCCAAGACTGGGACTAAAAGTATCGGATTTTTGTCTTGAATAGCTAAAATTAGACATCCGGCACTAATCATCATTACTGACACACCTAAACTTGCAACAGTGAAGCGATAAGAGTATTTGTCCACTTAAAACCCCGTATTTTCGTTATCGTATTCCCTTAACAAATCGTCTTGGATTTCGTGAATTCCTCCGCGCACATGATATGCGTGATGGATTTTGAGGTAGTTTTGAACATCGCGAACCTCAGCTCTTTGACTTATGTACAAGCTGCGAAGTATAGTAAGTTTGCGTTGAATATTCGCTAAAAGTGCCAAAACTCCCCTAGTTACGTTCCAAAGGACAATGAGACTAATTAACGAGGTTAAAAATGTCCCAACTAACGAGATAACATCAGTAAGGTTTTTCATTATGATAAATTTAGTTTGTCTTTATCAATAAAACTATGGAACCTCAATTTGAACCCTTGGACAGCGAAAATCACGTGTTTTGCGTATTAGAACCGCAAGCAACTCTTCATGCTCGCAGCGATAAAACTTATACAACCCATGATTTTCTAGAAATTATCTCAAGTTTTTTGAAAAATTACGTGTTTGCGTCAGGTTTCGATTTTTGGACAAAAATGGGTGTGCAATGCAATGTGCTTAAGGTTGGGTCAAATGGCTGGGTTAAAGGTAAAATCCGGGTCAAAATTATTTTAGAGTTTGCTCCAGACGAACCTAATGACAACGCATCTTAATTTACTTCGACTTTTAATGCGTATAACGGCTCGCTAATAATCGACCTGCGAAAAGGATAATACCTTTTAACCTGAATTTTGTAAGTTGCAAGCCCCGATGCAACATAATCGGCAAGAACTGGCAAATTTAACAAAATTCGATTTGGCGACGGATAAACAACGTTTGCTTTTTCTTCTATTGGTAATTCGCCGTCTATTCGCCAAAGTCGGCGAACCAACAACCGAGATTTAATTGATGAAATTACTCCCGTAGAAATGTAAGTTAAGCGAATCAAATCTTGGTCAATAGCGCTTTGGTTCGTTTGACGCCAAATCGTTTCATCTGGAAAAACAATTCCTAAATCGAGCCAAGCCATTCGTCGCCAAGCTCCCAAGAGTTTAAGGAATCGTCATTTTCGTTTGTCGGTTCGTCTGCGTACCCGTCAACGTATTCAACAAATTGATAAGCTTCGCCACCTAACAAATATTCTTGCAATTTGTCAGCTTTGACAAACTCTGGCAAATAATTAGGATTTTTTTGAATAAGGTGCAGAGTGTCGCAGGTTCTACTTGCCGCTTCTTGATAAAAAAACGGCAAGTTAGCAAGCGTTTCCGCAAACTCATAGTGATGCGGTAACAACAGCATTTTTTAGCCTTCATATTTGAGAGCTTCGCCAACGCCAGTCCAATCGGTTGGCAAAGTAGCGTTATCACTAATAAAGGTTTCAACACTTAATACGTTATCAACGGTTGATATTGTTCGGTAAGCTCGGGCAGGTCGCGGCAAGTTAGCGCGAACCAGCAATCTACGAAATTCTGTATCTGTATTAGGGATGGTAATGCCTAATGCTGTTGCTTCATCAGCTCCGATTTTATTGAATTGTTGAGCTGGCATTCTCCAGGCCCAGCTTAAGTTGGATGTGGTAACAACCGCTAACACACTGCCTTTGGCTGCATTACCTCCAGCAATAGCAGTTCCGAACGCTGTTGATTTTTGAATAACTTTTCCTTGGTAAACTGCACGCTTTACCATTTGCCAGCGGCGAGTTGCTAGCGCTATTTCAATTGAAGAAGTGGAACAAAGCGAAGTAATTTTTTCTCGCTTTTTTTTCAATCGCGCAGGACGGGGGCGGCCATTTCTGCCTGTGCCTACAAACACAGGTTGAGTGCCGCCGACTAAAGTTGCGGCGGGGACTTGCCCTAAATCTGAAACCTCGCTGGCATCAACGTTAGTTTTGAAAACGTAAAAAGCATTAACACCTCCAATGAGCATATTAACCGCTCGTAGCTCTCTTTCTCCGTAAATATTAGTAACTGCCATTATTGATTCTTTGAGTAGTTTTTATTACCTTGAAATTTAACTTTAACTACCCATTTATTGGGTAGTCAAAATTAGCCGATAACCGGATATACGTCTGTTACGGTGCTTTGCTGAAAACTTGTTAAAGTGTAAGTTTTTGGCCGCACTGTTTCTGTGGTAGTAGTTTGTCCGGGTGGCCAAAAAATGGTTTGTTCGTTCCCAAGTCCGACGGCAAGCGATAGCACGTCCGTGCCATTGGGGGCGGTTGCGTTAAAAGCCGCTTGAGTTGCGTTAAATGCGTCAAGCATATCAACAAGCACTTTAATTGCTTGGGCTGTACCAGGATAAGCCGTAGTATCAAGCGTAACGCCGGCTGGTAAATTGGCAGTCAACTGAGTAACGGTAATTGACATAGATTTTTATAAGAATCGCTGTGTGCTGTGCTTTTACATTAACTAGCTCAGCCTAATGCTGTCAATGGCTCAATTGCTTACTGTGAAAAGGTTTTGACTAGCAGGGTGTTATGCTCAACCCTAGGGTTGATCCGTAGCACTTACGATCAACTCGCACAAATGTAAATATTTGTAACATGAACTTAACCCTTTACCCAAAACTGAGCACTCGCAGCAAAAAAGCCTTAACTCGAAAAAATAGCCGTTGGGGAAAACCTTATAATTACAGACCTCGCGGCACTTTATTAGAACGATTAGCGCGCGAAACTAGCCAAACAGTTAACCAAGTGCGATCGCAATTAGAGAAAGAGCGAGAATATTTGCTTGCCCAAAAATATTTAACCTAACAGCGGCAAGTTAGCAGGCGCATCGTCGGGCCATAAATCAAATTCAATCCTTTGTTCTGTCCACAAATTGCCTGCAGTATCCTCCCGACCATCTAAGTCAGGCGATCGCCTTTTCCAAACCAGCACAGCCTTAGAAGGGTAAACCAAATAAGGCAGTTCGCGTCGCCGTGCCGTTGGGTCTACATACCCAGAATCGCGGGTGCCGTTTGGTAACAGTTCAGCAGTTGAGAGTTTCAACAGTTCTTTAATTTTTTGCAGTCCCTCATTTTCCGTGCTGGCGTAACATTGCATTTGATGCCCGTTGTTGAGCCGAGCATTGACTAAGCGCTGACCGCTGGTGTATTGCTTGGCTGCTAGCTTTACCTCTTCCCACGTTAGACCGCGCTTCACGTCGAACACGGTAATTTGGCGGCGGCGCGCTCTTTTACCGGATGGCATTACCCACGGCGGCGCTGTTTTCTCCTTAAATTCAATCAACAACCGCCGCTCTTGAACTCCCGGTGTGATGGTCTCGTCTACGGGCGTGCCGCTAATTAACACTCCCACATCGCGATTGCCAAGCATTTGATGAGTTGCAAGCACGTTAACAATTGTTGGTCGGAGTACAGCCTCTGGCCCGCTAAGAACAATTCGCTCATCAGGCGCTGAGCGATCGGGCGTAATTTCCACAGTGCGATCGGGCCCAAGTACCGAGGCATTTTGCATTGCTTGCTGAGCTAGCCAAGCGTCAATTCCCCCGGCAACTGCAAAACCCCCTTCGATACAGGCTTCCGAGCCTTCCTCAAACATCTCCTCTGTGAAATTGCGCCAGAAAACGTTAGGGATTGATTCAATTTTTGCCTCTACTGCTTTGGCGATCGTCCAAGATTCGCCAGTTCCCCAGTTGTCAACTGTTCCCGAACCAAGGACAGCCCGCAAACCCTTGCCAAAAACATTATTTGGGTCTTTGAGAGCGCGACGTACATCTTTGTACAGCCACAGAAAAGTTGCCTGAGCGCCCATCCTAAAACTGGCATTAATAACCTCGCTAGCAGCGTCTAGCATTTCGTCTAGTGCTTGTTCTCCGACTTCCTTTAATAAGTGAGTACCAAGCGATTGATTGAACGAAAAAATCGCCGCTGCCGGAACCACGCCGCAGCCTATCCAGCCGATCGCCCGTCCAACAGCGCCGCCCAAAATGCCGCCAAAGGAATTCCACAGCCCTTCGATTTGTTTGTCGATCGCAGTGTCCGACATATTCCAATCGAAATTGTAAATAAATTGCACACCGCCCACAATCCAGCTCCACAGCTTCGTAAAGCTAAAGGAAATTACGCTTGATATTGCTGAAATTAAGAAGTTTCCAAAACGAAGAGCGCCATTAAAAATCGCTTGCAAAAAACCCCCACTGCTTGACGTAGTAATCGCGCTCGCCGACCAAGTTCTGATTAAATTGCCACCCGTTGAAGATGAACGGATTTTGCGAGATGCTAAATCTTTTAAAATCATCCCTATTTTAGGGATTGCTTGAGCGGTTGCCATTAGTCTTTCCCCGCTTGCGCTATGTTGTCGCCAATTTGTCGAATCCGAGGGCGACGGTCTACTGTTCGACCGTAAGGGTTTTGAATATCAGTAATTCCCGCAATGGTTGTAAATCCGTTCTCCATCTTGTCAAGTGAATCTTCAAAACTTTCTGTCTGATTTGTTGGCTCGCCACCGTCTGGTTTGGTAGGATTTTTAATAGAATTGAAAAGGTCTACACTTCCCTTTAGTAACCCTAATAACTGGGCTTTTGTATCTTGTTTGGTGTCGATTCGTTGCCAGTGTACAGCGCGGATAATTGCCGCTGCTTGTAACAAATCTAAAAAAATATCGCGTAAAGTTTCTTTTTCGGTGTAGTCCATCCCCTTAAAATGGAGTTCGGATTCTGCGATTAATCCGTGTATTGTTTCAGCGCCGGGGGTGAAGCATAGAGGAATAGCAACGTCTATTTCTTCAATTTTAAAAGCCATGTATTTTATCATGGCTTTTGATGCTAAGTAACCTTTAATTGCTTCTTGCCTCGTCAATCCAGACTCAACTAGATTTTTGGTCGTGATAGCAATTAGCGCGTCTACATTCGCAGACAATGAAAGCATTTGGCCTTCTATTTCAGCAATAGATTCAGCTAAATTTGGAAATCTAAGTTTTTTGCCTTGGTCGCCTTCTTTGGTAATATCTGCATCCTTGACATTTATTTGTATTTCCCATTGTCCTAGCACTTCTTCAACGCGCCGAAATTGCCAGTCTAGCAAACTCACTAAATCTACAATCGGCACTTGGGGCGGTTCTGCGGGCTCCTCTCCCTCATTCGGCACTTCTTGAATAATAGTTGAAGGTAGTTGACCGGGGAATCTGGCGAGTCCTAATTTTTTATAAATTTCTCTTAAAAACTTGAGGTTTTCTTGACAGCAAGTATCCACTTTTTGCCTCCTTGGTGGTGGGTTTGGGAAAGGAGAAGGGGAAGGGGAAGGAGAAGGAGAAGGGGAAGGAAAACAGCTAGCGCGAACACTTGAAGGGATGGTATAATATAAAATATTTACATCGCTATAAGTATTTATATCTTTGGTCATTCCAGTTAAGCTACTGTAATTATCTTCAGCGTCATATAAATAATTTATATACTCATCGTTCCACCCAACTACAGATTCTCCGGTTGGTCGCTCAAAATCATCTACAATAGGCCGTCGTTTGTAACAAAATCCGTGCGTTCTGTAGCTATCATCTCCTAAATCGTCGTAATAACCTGTAATGCAAAAAGAAGAGCAGGTTTGCCAAGGCATAGCTTCATCTATTTGTTCAGGGGACAAAGTTCCCGGAGGAAGCGCTTGTGTTGGTGTCGGTGTTGGTGTTGGTGTTGGTTTCTCTTTAGGAAATCCTAAGCCCAAACTTAATTCGATTGGAGTAAATGGGATTTGTAGGGTAAATTCAACGCCGACATCCCCTTCGGTAGAAGAAATATTAATCCCTAACCCCCCAATTTCTCCCCCAATACTTCCGCCTATAATTTCCCCGGTATTAGCATTAATTCCTACGCCACCGCCAATACCTAATAAACCGCCTGGAAGTTCGGCACTGCCAGCAACTGAAATAGTGCCTTTTGAAGGATCGCCACTAATATCAATGCCCAACAAGGGACTAACTTCAACACCCGCGCCCAGTTCGATGCCAATGCCGCCAATATTTCCAACTTCTTGAGTAACGCCAATGCCACCGCTGGAAACTGACGGCTGAGATTTTCGCCCCATATCCACGTCGCTATCTTTACCGAGATCGATCGCACTCGAACCTCTTGTGGCGCTTGGCGACAGGGAAGATTTGCGCGAAACCCTAGACATAACTCGCTTCTACTCCGGCGATGCGACCAATGCCGCCATCAGCGATCGCCCACAACTCCCCCGTCAAAGTTTGCTCAGTTAAATTCCCTCCCCCATTGGGTGCGAGGTAAATACCCGTGCCGACAGCCACGCTGGAATTCCCAGCAATCCAAATTGGCATATTGCCAGTGTTGGTGGCGTAAAGTATCGCGCGGTTTGCGTTCGCTGTTCGGAATCGCATCGGAGAGCCTGTTGGAACATCCACCCCGTAAGGCAATGCTGCACCAATTGTTCTGATTTGTGGCTTAGCTATTAAGTCGAGGCTGTAGCGAAAATCACCCTCTAAATTGATATAGTCGCCACTTCCCAGCACCCCGTGCCCGTAATTGATAATAGAAATTCCTAAGCTGTCATCGGGACTTAATAATTTTAATTGATTGATTGTAAGATAAGGAATCACGAAAGGGATCGTTGTTTCGCGCCCCTTATTTTGCAGTCTTGCGGTTGCTAAAGTTGACCACGCGCCCGTACCTTTCCGAGCGTGAAACCTCAACCCAACAAACGGGTAATCTTCCTCTACGACAAGCATTGCAGCAATCTTCTCGGCTGCATTCATTTCGGGAAATATTTCGGGGAAAGGTGCTTGCTGATAGGAAGGTAAATAAATTGCTCCGCTGAAAGCTTCCAAATAAAAACTTTTTCCTAGGTAGTAAGAATTCGATAAAACATCGTATTCTGCAAAACTATCTGCACAATTTAATATCTCAATAATTTCTGTGCCATCGGCGGCGGTAATGGCGCGTCTAAAAGTTTTAGTGTTCTCTAATTGATTTTTTTCTGCCATTAGCTTAGAAACACCTTGCCTTCGATTACACTCCCGCCACCGGGCAAGCTAATTACTTCAATGGGAAATTCCAGCAGCGCGCTAAAAGTCGCGTTAGTTCCACCACTTGCGGCTAGCGTGTGAGTGCAGCGGGTGATTACGGTTTTATCTGGGTTAAGTTTTCGCGCGGGGTCGAGTTCCAAAAGTTTTAAGGCAATTACCCCTTCCATTGCCGCTTGAGCCAAATTGGAGGCGCTGCTAGTGCCCCCCGTACCAGAAGCAAAGGTAGAACCGGTGAGGTAATGAGTGGCTGTGTAAGAAGTATTTCCGCCTACCGTATTGCTGGCAGTCACATTTAGAATTAGGTCAATTGCAGCGGTTTTTGTTGAAAGATTAACGGTAATTGTTATTCTGTCGGTTCGTTCCGCAACTCTGGGTAAATTATTCTCTTCCTCTTCAAGCCGTGCCAGTATTCCATACACGTATCGCTCTATAGCTGCTGCACCTGTAGGTTCAGCGTGTGATGTTCCGCTGACTGAAGCGCCCGCGCCGGAAGTGTGAACCGCCATAAATATAAATTTGTATAATCCTACTTTCCCAGTTTAAGTAACAATTCATTGCCCTAAGTCGCCTTATTAAATTCTTAAGAAGTTGCTGAAATAGATAAATCAGCAACTATCGCCACTTTAAAAACAACGTGACAATAATGGTTGCGCGCGCTACGATAGAAACAGCAGCCAAAAGGTTGCTTTTATGGCATTTTCCATACACAATCAGCAACTCGTGAAAATTTGCGGCGTCGGGCAAGCCACCCCTTTAAATCCGGTAACTTTTCAACAAATCAGCAACCATTTGACCTCTGATTGCCACAAGCTATTTTTAGCTGTCGCTTGGTATACTGGCGAAAGACCGGAGGCAATATTAAGCATGGATGTAAAGCACGTCTATGAGGACGTACAGAAGCGCCAACCGCGCGACACAGTGCTTTACCCTTTGTTTAATCGCAAGGATAAACGGACTCGCGAAGTTCCGAGCAACTGGGCACTTAAACTCATGCTTGGAGCTTATGAAGCGCCAGCATCAGGGTTCCTATTCCCGTCCTTGTACCGAGCCGACAAGCATTTAAGCCGACAAGCTATGGATAAAGCCTTCCGGCGAGCTTTAAAAAAAGCAGGGTTACAAAATAAGGGATTTTCTTTATATTCAGCGCGACGAGGATTTATTACTAGACTTAATGACCAAGGTTTAGATATTAAAGTAATCCAAAGATTAACGGGACATAAAAGTATTAATTCTTTAATCCGGTATATCGATGTTACTGAAAACCAACTAAAAAATGCAATTGCCAATTTCTAATTTATGACTTTATTTAATCCCGCCCAATCGCAATCGCAACAAGTGACAAAGTTTCCCAGCAGCAGCACTCTTACAGAGTTTTCGCTGACAACATCACCTACTGTAATTCTTTCGGATCGGAGTACACCAAGCAACAGGCGTGGGTTAACTATTTTCAATGATGGAACTGCAAACGCCCTTTTTGCTTACGGCTCGACTATTTCAGCCACAAACTTTACTGCTGAATTACTACCAGGGGGATATTTTGAAGATTCACCTAGTGCTCCATGGCAAGGGCCGATAACGATGAGAAGTACGAACAGCGCAACTACCGTAAATGTTACTGAGTTAGTGATTATCTAATGCCTCTTAGAAATCCAATTACCGAGCCGCAAATACCTCGGTCGATCGCTCGCACTATTGAAACTCTTTCGATCGCTCCGCGAACTGGAGGACAAACAGGAGTAACTATAGATGCAAACACTATTATTCCCAGTGGCACACCTGTAACCATTAGGTGGATTGACGGCAACCATAACTATGTTAACTTCCCTTTTCCAACATTCTCCGGTACGATGATACAGGTTGACGCGCTGTACAATACAGTACTCGTTGGCAAATACATGATTCAATGCCTCTTGCGGCCCGACCTATCTAAAATCTACTTACGCACCCAAAATAATGGAAACTGGGGAAGTTGGACGGCAATCGAATAAGCAACTATTTGCGAAGCATTTCAGCAATTTGCGCCGGCGAATTTCCGATCGCCAATAACGATCGCACTTCTTGCACTTTTGCCTGCGCGATCGGCGAGTCGGTGTTGCCGCCACGGATGTGAACTTGTTTTACCTTGCCGCCGTCTTTGTAAGACAGTCGGTAATACTCGCCACTTCTGGCCGTACCGCGCGGCCGGTAAGTAGAAATTGCATTAAGTGCTAAACAGTCATCGCCGGGCCTGCAATTTGATTCTCCAACGGCAGGCTCAACAGGGGTTGGAGAATCAATTTTGCCGGGCGGGGATGTTGATTCTCCAACCGCTTCAACCTGAGTATTGGTATAGGTTTCGCTGTGCGGGGATGTTGATTCTCCAACGGCAGGCTCAACAGGGGTTGGAGAATCAAAAACGCGGCCAATCTCTTCAGGATAGATGAACTCCCAGCGCTCGCTGCGCTCGTTCCAAAATTTAATGCTGCCATTAGTGGGGTGGATTGCAGCAATTTCGACAATATCCCCTTTTTTGACGTAGGACGCGGCAATCGGCTTCTTACGCAGTTTCACCCGATCGCCAATTTTGTAAGCTGGCTCCACCGCGGTGGAAGCATCAAACAGCGAAAGTTGAGTATTCATTCAAAATCTAAAATCTAATTTGTCTAGAGTGGTAGCCGATCGCCCTTGACGACAAATCGGCCAAATCCTACATATCCGTAACTACTTCAAAGCCTTCGCTCTTAAGACATTTCACAAAATCTTTTATCGTCGCTAAAACTTCGGGGTCGAGGTCTTCGTCGCAGGTTCCCTGTGGCACTAGGATGTCAGCATCGGGATTCCAGCCGAGTTCCAGCACTTTGTAAGTTTCCGAGTCTGGGTTGAACAGATTTTGCAGTTGCTTCGCCGTGTCGATCGCAATCTTGGTAAAAGTATCACCCGCAATATCTGGGTGGCGGCTTGCAAATTGAATGTGGCTGATGATGGCGATGGCTGCCAGCGGTGGAAGTTCTACCGTCGCCGCTGGCAAGTCCTGCAGCGAATTCACTTCGTCGGTGTATTTCTTCAGGTTGGGGGGAGTTTTCATTGTGTCTACAAATTGTCTACTACTTGTCTACAGCCGATCGCCCTTGACGACAAATCGCCCTTGACGACAAATCGGCGATTATTGCAGTGCTACAGATAAACGCAGCTCTCATAGAAAGTGTATTTATCTGTAGCAGTCATTTCGCCCTTTCAGCAAATTGTCTACGCAGTTCGGCCGCTTACAGCATCTTTGAATTGCTTGCCTGCTGAGAAAGTCGGCACGGTGGTAGCGGGGATTTTCATTTCTTCCCCGGTCTTAGGGTTGCGGCCGTCGCGAGCTTTCCGCTCCCTCGCTTCCCAGCTACCAAAACCTACTAACGTTACTTTTTCACCGGCGGCGACTGCCTGAGTGATGCAATCTATCAGAGCGTTTAACAGTGCATTGGCTGCTTTCTGGGTGGTGTCTGCTTTGGTGGCGGCTAGTTCAATGAGTTCTGCTTTGTTCATAAGTGCGATCGCCCTTTAGTCATTAGTTGTTAGTCATTAGTTATTAGTAACGCAAAACCAGCACCCGACGGCGATGCTGGTTTCTGTGACTATCAGACTGTTTCTCCTAGAAGTGCAAGAATCTCTTGCTCTAGTTGATTCATTTGGTCGGTGATGTTGTTGTGATGCTCTTCTGCCGCCTTCAATCTATTCTTAAGTCTTTCTTCATGAGCTTCAACGTAAGCCAGGTGAGACCGCTGCAGTACCCTCAACTGGCTTAATATTTTCCCAAGATTTGCTTTTCCTCCGTCGATAGGGTCTTCCGTGCTTCTATGTAGCCACGTGCTATCGCCTTCAGGAACTCCGTCCGAGACTTCATCCCCAGTGCTCTTGCTTTGCTCTTCAGCGCCTCCCAATCCTCCTCGTCGAGGCGGACTGTTGCGTTTATCGTCTTCTTTTCCTGATTTTGCATAGTTTTTAGCCATATAAGACCTTCCCCACTAATTGTACGTGCTAGTCTTGACAGTTATTTTAGCACGTGTAATGATGCTATCATGATTGCACGTACAAATGCACCGTGCATACCCCAAACGAATCGGGCGGGACTGCATACCCGCCCTTTCCCCAAAACCTATGTACACCCTGGAACAGCTACAACAGAAAAATCTCAAGGAATTGAAGGAAATCGGCTGGCAACTGAATGTGGTACCAGAAGGCGACAGACGATGCCGCCAAAACTGGATAGATGCACTCATCGGCGTGCAGCCCCCGCTGCTGCAACTGCTGGAAGATTCCCCCGGTGTCGAACCGGTTCAGGAGGCGATCGAAATTCAACGCCAGGAGCCATTGCTCGAATCTTCCCCGTCAGCGCTTGTGTGTCCGTTTTGTAACGCTGCTCACGCTTTGTACACCACAAGAGACTGCTTGGACAAGCCGATAATTCGCTGCTTGCACTGCAATTACTGTCGGATCAAGCACTACCCCGGCCCAATCCTACTTGAAGCCCAGGAGCCGCCAATCCATAGGCCGGAAACAAAAGACGGCATTGACTTACAGGATTTCACAGTCCAAGTCCAAGAGCCGCCGATCGAGTCCAAGTTTGGTCGCATCGTTTATCCCAAGGCGTCCATTAAGCCGATCGCACAAAATGCAGAAACTAAACCCCAACTCGACAGAACAGAAAGTGCTGATGTACATAACTGGCGCTCTCATCCCGCCGAATCAGTTCGAGATAGCAGCGGCGCTAAAGCTGAAGCACTGGGAAGCGAAGAAGGCGATCGAGTATTGGCGCTGGCTGGGAATAGTGAAGCAGTTCGAGGGGGAGTTTTATCCCATCAGCCAACTGAACTAGCGGCCACATTCAATGACGAACAGCCCCCCAACCGTGGTGAGGGCAAAGGACGGATTGAGCCAAAAGTGAGCCAAAGTGCGATCGTACCAGCGGCCAAAAATCACCTCGATATTGAAAAAGTTGATCCAAATCCGATCTTGACAGGGGTTACTTTTTCCGAGAGGTTTCTCGCTCGCTATTCCCCACCACAGCCTGAATCTATTCGGTTTCATGCTGATTCTGAAGGCCAGCTAAACTTGCTCGATTTTGAAGTCCCAGTGGTAGACGAACCGCCAGACCCGAATGATTTTGAATCCCTCGATGCGTTCCGCGAGGCGATCGCACTTTGGGACGCCGAACACCCCGAACCGCTAGAAATTTCCCTCGATTCCTTCTGCGAGTGGGCCCCTTGCCCCGATGACTGGTACGAACCGGAACCGTCCGAAGTGTCGGAACATTCACCAGCTCCCGAAAGTTCCATCACTTGCAACTTTTCAATTCCCACATTTGACGCTTGGTGCGATCGCGCTGCGCGACAAATCGACACCGACGAACCGCCCGACACAGGGAATTTTGCCAAACTGCCAGGGCCCAAACCGCCGAAATTTCCACCGGGGGCGATCGGGTCTGACACTGCCAAAAAGTCCTTAAACGCAAATCGGCATTACACCCAGCCCAATCGCAGCCAAGCGCATATTACCCACATCGCTGCTGGCAGTAGCAGTCAGTCAGGGCGATCGCCTCCGGGAGGTGATGCCATGCACTAGAAGCGGCTGCTTGCATAGAGCATTGAACATGACGAACTTATCTCCCATATCTCGTTTGTGCGATCGTCTTGACGAACGGGGCGATCGCTTCCTTAAACCATTATCAAATAGGTGAAAATCAATGACTTTTCTAAAAATTTCCGTTCCCGTTTACAAGAAAAATAACTGGGACAACCTAGAGAAAGATGGCAGGATCGAAGTTAGCAGCGATGTAGATAATCTTTCAGAGGGATATCAATCTTTGAAATCTGAAGTTGACAAACTTCTCTCAGAAGTAAACGCCGAGAACCGTTTAGCGAAAGATGTGAACGCATTAGAACTTGAAATAGAGAACAAAGCTTGGAAGCTCAAAGGAATTCTCAAAGATATCGAGAAAGCCACAGAACATTATGAAAGCCTGAAATTCTTTTTACAGAATCTGGGCGTCGATCCAATTTCGCCTAGACTGACATTTGACAAGCGATTTTTGCCACAAGATGCTTCTATTTCCGAGGTTAAAGTTATTAGCAAATCCGAGTTTTAATCATGGAAATTACCGCCGACTTCAACGACATTTACTGGGAACCCCCAGAGACAGAATTTCAACCACTCTTGGATTTTGAATCCGAAATTTCCCACGAAGTGCCCCACAACGACATTGCCGTGCTCACCCAGAGAATCAAGCGCAGCTTCCTCGACTACGTGCAGCAAGGAATCATGCTCGAAGCCGTCCGCCGCTACCGCTTATATAAACGGCAGTACAAAGATTTTGCCGAATACTGCAATCGAGCGTTAGGGCGATCGCCCTGGTACTGCAAAAAGATTATTCAAGCCGCCCAAATCTGCCTGCGACTCATCAAAGCCAAATTCAAAATCCTCCCCACCTGTGTGGCCCAAGCCCTGCCGCTGTTGAAATTTGCAAAGGTTGATGAGTACGGTGAATCTCACCTTTCTGAGAAATGGCAAACCGTTATTAACGATTACCCCCCCCAACTGATAACAGCGGCCAAGATTGCGGAAGCTCTGGATGAAAACCCAGAGGACAGAGCCAAGCAAGTCCGCATCGGCGGCAAAGCTTACCAACTGCTGCAACAGAAAGCAGCAGCAGCGGGCATGGCAGTTTCCGCCTACCTCGAAATGCTCATTGGCGGGGGTGAACCGCCCGACGAAGAACCGCCCGATGACGACGAAGAAACGGAACTGACGGCCGAAAAAGAGGAAATTTGCGATCGGGCTGAAGCCTTCGTCAAAACTGAACCCTCAGCAGGGTTTGGCAAAAATAAACCCTCAAAAAGCTATCAAAAAGCTATCAACCCGAATAGATCCGGCAAAGTGTCGGACTCATCCTAGTTAGTTTTTTAAAGCCATGACTCACAATACTTTCACTTACAGGCATTCCGAGTTGCCCGCGATTCGACCTGAAATCAAAGCCGAAACTGTAGCTCTCGACGTGCACATCGCCGATTTAATTCTCAAAAGCCAAGGCAATTACCGCGAACTAGAAGAGTTAGCAGAAATGCTAGACAGCGCGCTAGACAGTTGCGAACTGAACCTCAAATCAATTCGCATAGTTCCCGACAGCTATCAAGAAAAGTCAGCCGGCGGGATGCTCGATTTGCCTTTCGAGCAAAAGGAGCTCATTTACACTCAGCTCGCAGCGTTCGCAGCCGTTATGGAATCTTTCATGAATGTAGCGGGGTTAACTCGGGACGAGGCGAACTTAGCGATTTTTCAAGCGATCGAGCAAAACATCCCATCCCCGACAGAAGAAGAAGTTAATGACACTTTACGCAACTTGATCGAATCTCAAATTGAGGAAAGGGCAACAGGAAGCTTGACGGACAAGATGAAGATTCTCGCGGCACACAAACTGTAAATTCCCACAAAAATAGCGGCTAGTTACACCCTAGTCGCCATGAGCTTGGTGTCTTGACTATCCACCGTATCTACTACCACCTTACTATGAACGCACGAACTCAAAACAAGCACGTTACCGAGTTAGTCAAATTGGCAAAACAGCAATTTCACAACTTTAGCGACGCAGAGACTCAAGAAGTTTTTCTCACTATAAAAGAAGCGAAAGCTAGAGGATTGCTGCGAAAACAGCCTCCCGACAGATGCTTGAATCAGTATGTCAACGCTGCAAACTACTTATTGCGAACTTATTCAACAGATGATTTTGCAACAGCTCTAACACAAAATATTGACTACCTCTACGCCTACATTGCCTTAGTTGCGACAAATTCCATCGTGACAACCGCCTGAAGATGGCCGCTCGGACTCGGCGGCCGAAACTCCCCTTTGATAAGGGGGAGTCGCGGATCGATTCCAACCCGATTCGTCAATTGAAAAGGCTGCGGCTTAGGGCTTTCTAAATGAAGCAAGCTCATTGAGGCTTTCCGAACTTCATAAGCTCGGTCACAGCCTAATTAATTGTTGTCTCGCGCACTTTGAAGCTTTAAGAGTGAAGTAGGCTCATTATGTGGCCTTTGGGTGATTCATAAGCTGCTGCTGCGAGATTTGGAAACCTCACCCTTAAAAATGGAATGACGCAAATTATTGGCTTGGATATTAGCAAGGCCTCGGTTTCGTGCTGCTTAATATCAGAAAAAATTGACGAACCTCGCGAATTTTATTACCGCTACAATTTCCACAAATTTGCCGCTACCGCGCACGGAATTAGTGAACTACTTGCACTAATTGGATCGAAAAATCTGGAAAACACGATCGCAATAATGGAACCCACGGGGATTAATTATCAGATTTTGTGGGGGACTCAGCTTGCACGGGCGGGGGTAGAAGTGCGGCTTGTCGGGCATAAAGAGTTAAGGAGTTTTCGCGAACACCACTTGGGCTTACCCGACAAAGACGACGATGCCGATGCGCTGGCTTTGGCAATTTACGGCTGGGACTATCAAGATGCGCCCCGCCGATTTGTCCAAATGCGCGATCGCACGATCGTACAAATTCGTCGGTTAGTGCTCCGGCTCGCGCACCTTAACCGCGTACAAAGTCCGATTATCAACCGCGCCAGACAAGATTTAGCTTGGCAGTTCCCAGAAGCGGCACTGATTAAATCGCTTCGGTCGGGCGAGAAAGTTCCGCTCTTGTGGGGCTGGCTGTGCTGCGAGCGACAGTCTGTTAAATACGATTTGCTGCTGGAGCGGTCGATCGGACTGGGGATAACTGACGAACTGAGGAAACACGCCGCCCGCATTTGCGATTTGCAGCGAGAAGAAATGGTACTCGAATTTGAATTGTCAAAACTTGTGGGTGAACCGCAGTTTTTACCGTACCGCAAAGTGTTTGCGCGTTTTGGATTTGGCCGCCGCGTTGAAGCTTTGTTACTTAGCCAGATTTACCCGTTTGAAAACTACCTCGCTGCCGACGGCAAACCGGATGTAAAAATTCGTAAGGGGCGAAAATCGGGCAAACCGACCAAGCGACATTTATCGCTTCGCAGATTTTGCAAAGCTCTTGGCTACGCGCCGTCGCAAGAGTCCAGCGGCGACCTACAAAAATCTAAAGTTGTGGGCGGTTCTGATTTGTGCCGCCGCGCTCTCTGGCAGTGGATTTTTACGCGGGTGGAAGTGCGCCGCTGCCGTATGGCCAATGACATCGGCGATCGGCTCGGCGAGATTATGGATTCTGAAAAAGCCAGCGGTCGGCCGGTGCGGTTGGTGCGATCGCGTGTAGCGGCCAAAGCGGTTAAGCTGTTATTCAAAGAATTGGTGCAGGAACTCGTTCACTGCAATCTAAAATCCAAAATCCACGATCCAGAATTGCTAGAGTGAAGTTCGATCGCTCTACGCACAAGTCTCCCTATGCTGAAACAGCCAAAACCTCAATATTCTGTAGCCTGGATTAGCAAAATAGGCGAAATCCCGCAAGCGTCGTGGGATGCCCTAGCGATGCCACTAAAAACTCCATTTCTGGAATGGGATTGGCTGAACAATCTCGAAGTATCGGGCTCTGCGACAGGTAAAACCGGTTGGCTGCCGCATCACTTGACTGTCTGGCGAGACAAACAGTTGATTGCTTGCGCGCCACTTTATGTCAAAAGCCACAGTTACGGCGAATTTGTATTCGATAATCAGTGGGCGGATTTAGCTCAACGTTTGGGTATTCAATATTATCCCAAATTGATGGGAATGACGCCGTTTACTCCGGCTGAAGGCTATCGGTTTTTGATTGCCGAGGGGGAAGATGAAGACGAGTTAACGGGAGTAATGGTAAGCGCGATCGACCATTTTTGCGCTCGCCACAATATCTCCGGCTGCAATTTCCTTTATGTCGATCCCGAATGGCGCGAAAGAATGGAACGCCACGGTTTCAGCGGTTGGCTGCACCACAGTTATATTTGGCAAAATCAAGGCTATCAAAATTTTGACAATTATTTAGGCGCATTTAATGCCAACCAGCGCCGCAATATCAAACGCGAACGCAAAGCAGTTGACCAAGCTGGTTTGTTGGTAAAAACGCTGACTGGCGATGAAATTCCCCAAGCTATGTTTGCTCAAATGTATGCTTTTTATGAGAATACTTGCGACAAATTTGGTTGGTGGGGAAGCAAGTACCTGACTAAGCGATTTTTTGAACAGTTGCACCACAATTATCGCGATCGAGTTTTATTTGTAGCAGCCTACGACAAGGAAGATGACAGACAGCCGATGGGTATGTCTTTTTGTTTGTATAAGGGCGATCGACTGTACGGGCGTTATTGGGGCAGTTTGCAGGAAATTGACTGCTTGCACTTCGATGCTTGTTACTATACGCCGATCGAATGGGCGATCGATCGGGGCATCCAAAGCTTCGATCCCGGTGCCGGCGGCAGACACAAAAAACGGCGCGGCTTTCCAGCTACGCCAAATTATAGTTTGCACCGATTTTATAACAACCGTCTTGCCCAAATTCTCAAGTCTTATATCGGTCAAATTAACGAAAGAGAACAGGAAGAAATTGATGCAATCAACGAGGATTTACCTTTTACTAAGTTACCTCCTTTGTTACTCGGCGAGTGACGATTGACTGGGAATTTGGAATTGGAAACTTGGAATTAGTAACAGCCCATCGGTGTCAACCTAATACTAAAACCCTGTGTATATCTCGTTTGTATCGAAGTTTCGATCCCCCTAAATCCCCCTGGTCGGTGGGGAGTAGGGGTTGACTTTGAATGCTCTTTCCCCTTTATTAATGGGAGTTAGAGGGGAGGTAAGAATACTCTTTTCCCCCCTTATTAAGGGGGGATCTAAACTCAACTATAAACGATATTGATTATGGATTTGAGTCTTAAGTTGACACGAATGGTAACAGTCAACAGTCAACAGTCAACAGTCAACAGTCAACAGTTAAACTAATTCAAAATTACCTTGCCATCTTCCTGAATTTGCAGCGATTTTGTATCAGCCTCCAACTCAGTTGTCGCGCCGAAACTGACTTGCAACATTCCCGGCATCGCGGTTGCTTGGGGGCGAACCAGCACCAATCCGCCGTCTGGGCGCTGATAAGTGAGGGTGATGGGCACTTGGAGGGCTTGAAGCAAAATTTCGGATTGTTCGCCCAGAGTGCGCGGCTGGGTGACGCCTACGATTTGATAATTGATGACAGCATTGGTGGTATTCACCAGTTTAATTACTATCATGCCTTCGGCAGGCGTAACTCGCGCACTGGGCATGGGGAAGCGGGCAGGCGCGTCTGTTGGTGTAGAGGGCATCCCGCTGGGGCTCGGACTCGCAGCCGGAGTTGGTTGGCTGACGGGCTCTTCAGTGGCTGCGGGAGTTTCTGCGGGTTGGGAAACGGGTTTTCCTTGTTGGGGCGGGGGGCCGCCTGCCTGGGAAATTGTTGCGAAACTAACGAGTAAACCGACGCCGGTGGCTGCTAGCAAGCTGATTTTTTTTAACGGTAGATTGTGGTGAAACATAAATAACTCCTCACAAGTTCGATCGAGGTTTTCCAACAACGTTTATGTTAATCTATGGCGGAAATGAGTTTTAATAGCTGGGTTTGGGCCAGAGGTAGGAAGAATAAGGGTTTGAGGGGTAGATTTTTTTTTAACCGCAGAGGGCGCAGAGGGCGCAGAGGAAGAGGGGAAGAGGGGAAGAGGGGAAGTTTTACAGGCGAGATGCTTCTGATTTGTGGGCGGGGAGGGTGACGGTAACTGCGGTACCTCGATCGACTTGGCTGTCTATGCGGATTTGGCCGCGGTGATTTTCGACAATTGCTTTGGCGATGGCTAATCCTAAACCGGAACCGGCGGCGCTGCGGTGGGTGCGGGCGGGATCTGCGCGGTAGAATCGATCGAATAAATGCGGCAGGGCTTCTGCGGAAATTCCGATGCCGGTGTCTGTTACTTTTATTTGCAGTGCTGGATTTAACATCGCCGAATTTCTTTTGTTTTTGGCTGCAAGTTGCAATTCTACTTCTATTTCGCCGCCAGAGGGCGTGTACTGCACGGCGTTGCTTACGATATTGGTAAACAGTCGCGCTAGTTGATCCCAGTCGCCCAACAGTGTAAAGTTGTCGTCAGCGTTGGGCAGATCGACAATTTCTAAAGAAAGAGAGAGATTTTGGGTTGTCCCGATCGCCTGTTGTTCTTCAATTACTTCCATCAGCAAAGCATCGAGGGGAACTTCAATCCACTGCTGCTGCACGATACCGCTGTCTTGTCTGGCTAAAAACAGCAAATCGTCAACCAAGCGCCCCAAACGGCGGGTGAGGCGTTCGATAACTTGTAGCTGTTGATGCTGCTGCGGTTCGATATCTGGTTCGGCCAAAGCTACTTGGACGTTAGTTTGAATAGTGGCGATCGGATTTCTGAGTTCGTGAGAAGCATCAGCGGTAAACTGTTTGAGACGCCCGTAAGATTCCCGCACCGGTGCCATCGCCAATCCCGACAGCAGCCAGCCAATAGCCGCAACGCAAATTAGAGTTAAACTCGCGCCCAAAATCAAATCGAGAATTAATTGGCGGATGGGTTTTGTCACTTCAAACCAAGGATGGCTGACTCGCAAATATCCCAGAACTTGGCGGCCGATTTCCACTCGCTGCGTTACTTGTCTGAGGGAATAGTTTTGATCGGACTGTGACTTATTATTAATTATCCAAACTGTTTCGCCGGTGCGGTTAGCGTGAATGGGAATATTCAGGGGTTCTGATAATGTAGACCACAGCAATTCGCCCGTAGGACTGAACCATTCTAAATCAATGTGGTCGTCTTCTACTGCATCGGTGCTATCTCGAAAACTGGCTTGAATATTAACTTGTAACTTCTTTTTATCTTTGGTAGCAGGCAAACTTAGCGGTTCGATAACGAGAGTTCGCTCTATTACTTCTACAACATGATTTAGGGTGTCGTCAATGCGATCGATTAAAGTATTGCGGACGTAGAAATAGAAACCTGTGGCGAATACAAGTAACAATACAGCAGTAACGGCAGTGTACCAAATAGCTAGGCGGCGGCGGGTAGCTTGAAACATATTGCGAAGGAAGTTCGGCAACGGATTGTGTAATTGATTCAACTGATTTAACTCATATGTTGCACCATTCTCAATTAGCCTTTTCGGAACAGGCTTTCCGGCCTGTTCCACAAGACAATCTATTCTTTGTGGAACAGGCCGGAAAGCCTGTTGCTGACAATGGTGCAACATCTCAGTTTAACCAATTTAATAAGGATCGCGAATTAAATAACTTATAATTTTAATTGTTATTGTGGGATGGGCGTCCCGCCCGTCCACTCATGACGG
>NZ_JAUBRP010000078.1:0-30214 GCF_036701935.1 Microcoleus sp. M2_D5
CCCGTCCTTTTTGGACGGGCGGGACGCCCATCCCACAATAACAATTAAAATTATATAGCAATCCTCGCATCATTTGTGAATTTCGTACTCCCTCCCCAAGACATCGGGGAGGGTTGGGGTGGGGTAAAAACTTTACGACTCCTTTAGGATTGCTATATTTATATGTAATACCAATTCTCCCAACTCTTGCAACAATTATGAGTTTTTGGTTTGTTTACGCTCACGCTTCAGGTAAGGTGCGGATCTTGGAGATTGTCGCTCTTTTTTAGGATTGGCAGGTGGCGACGCACCCGGAGGCTGCTGTTGCATGAGTTTTGAGAATTAGTATAACGTGCTGATGGCGCGCCTGGGTACTCTCTTGTTGTGTCTGTAATCCCCGGTTGCCGCTTCAACTCAATAAATTATCAAGTTAATCATAAAAGTTGTAAAACTTGACAACTGGCGGTTTTTGTTTCCTTGTTGGAAGACTGTTTCTAGAGAATTTCAGGGGCGATACCCTTTTAGATTTTAGATTTTAGATTTTAGATTTGGGAATGATTTATAACTACCAGGGCTGGGAACACGGGCATATAAGAGTAGCATTTTTTTGTGAACATGGTCTTAAATTCTGCTGGTTGCCCGCAACTAGCAGATAACTAGAAATTACCAGCGAAAAAGCGAGCTAGATGATGGATTTAACCCGCTTTTAACCAAAATTAAAAAAAATTGCAGGTGCCGTCACTTACTAATTGATGATTTCACCACAATTATTTTTTTATCCTGATAGCAGAGTACAGACTGCGTATTAAGAAGGGGAAAATACACCCACCAAAATTTATGATGCGCGTTTACTCTTCCATCCTGATGTCAAGCCTGTTACTGAGTGCTGGCGCAGTTAATGCTCAAAGCTTAGAAACTCGATCGACCTTTTTTGCTCAAGACAACTCTCCTTCAGAACTTTTAACGACTCTCGCTGGCACTCCGACTTTTGACGCAGATAACGGTAAAGATGAGCCGCCACAACGAGGCACCGGGAGATAAAGCCGAAAAAAGCGATAATTGCAGGGAATTAGGGGGAGAATGGGAGAATATAAAATTGGGATAAGAAGAGAAAAATTTAATATTTCCAGCCATTAATTGCGGAGTTACTTACTGCGTAGCAAAAAACCGATTTTTCAGCGGTATTTGACGACTCAAGGCATAATTTTTGGCTATTCTGGTTTTTTTGGCCAAGCGTCCTCAAGATATCCGACACCACCAACGGGCGGGAAATGTTGCACTCAAAAAATAAAGAAAGGTAAAGCGCCAGTAGGAATCTTGGGCTTTACCTTTCTTTTTTAAACTTTTGCAGCTTTAACTTTCTTCCGCAGCTTCGCCACCAACAACGACATCGCGAATCCGCAAACTCGGGCCGCCGCAGCCGACGGGCAAACCGCTTTGCCCTGCCTTGCCGCAGCCCCCGGATTCATCCCAGTAGAAATCGTCGCCGATCGCCTCAATATCGGCTAAAGTGCTGAAAACATTACCCGAAAGAGTAACATCCCGCACCGGATTGTCGAGTTTTCCGTCGCGGATCATCCAAGCTTCGCCGGCACTGAAAGTAAACATTTCGCCGTTAGTCATGCCGCCTTGCCAATTGCGCGCATAAACTCCTTCTTTGATACCAGAAAATAAGTCTGCAACTGGCGTGTCACCGCGTTCGATCCAAGTATTCGTCATGCGGACGATCGGCGGATAATGATAATTCAAACAGCGAGCATTGCCAGTAGGCGTTTCTCCCAATTTGCCCGCAGTTTCCCGCGAGTGCAATCGCCCGACTAAAGCCCCGTCTTTAATTAACTGAGTAGTAGTCGCGGGAGTGCCTTCATCGTCGTAGAAATAGCTGCCCCGGTGTCCCTCTGGCGCTGCACCGTCGAAAATTTGCAAGTTTTCTGGGCCGAACTGGCGGCCGAGGGTCATAATTTCCAAAATGTCGGGATTTTCGTAGGCCATGTCGGCTTCGGAAAGGTGTCCGAAGGCTTCGTGGACGAACAATCCGGTCAGAATTGGGTCGATGACGACGGTGTAGGTGTTGCCTTGGACGGGGGGTAAGGCTAGGGAATCTACCGCTCTCTGGGCGGCGCTGCGAACTTGAACATCGAGATCGGTTAAGTCTTCGTAAGCTTTGCGGGAACCGGTGGTTTCGCGGCCGGTTTGTACGGTTTCCCCGCTGCGGGCTGTGGCGGCAAAGCGCATTTCCATGTCTGCCCAACCTTGTTCCAGCATGGTGCCTTCGGAGGTGGCGAGGATGATGCGCTGGGTGCTGTCGCCGTAGCGCACGGAGATGGTGGCGATGCGGGGATCAATGCTGCGGAGAATGGCCGCGTAGCGATCGCACAATTGCTTTTTGTCAATTAGGGGAACCAGACGGGGGTCTGTTCCTGTCAGCGGCAGCAAGCAAATGTCTTGTACTGGGGTGACAGGCGCCAGGATCGTTTCTTCTTCGCCGATCAGTTTGGCCGCGGCGATGGCTTCTTCGATTCTTTCGGCGAGAGTGGAAAGTCGGTTAAAACTGGCAAAGCCCCAACCGCCTTTGTGGCAAGCTCTGACTTGGCCGCCAATTGAGACTCCTTCGCTGAGGGTTTCAATTTTTTCGCCCCGCAGCAGGATGTCGGTGCCTTCGGCTTCTTCCAGTCGAATTGCCAGATAATCGACTTGGTGGCGGTAGCGTGCCATTAAGTCTGACAGCAGATTTTTCGAGTCGGCGATCGAGGTGGGCATAAGGAAAGCACGGTGTTTAACTTACTTCATTTTGCACTGTTGTCAGGGCGATCGTCCAAAATCTCGCCCCAAGCGCGGAGATTGCGACTTCTTGGTACGGTTCTGCCAATATCGTTAGTTGACAAATGTGGATATCCTGTGAGTTAGGAGGAAGGCGCAAGAAATTATGCGGGATTTTTCGATCGTGCTGGTGCTTGACAAGGCCCAAAAACGGATACCGTGCCACGTACTTAAGTCGTGGAAAGATAAAAATTTTAGACCCTAGTTCAAGCCCCCAGATTTATCTGTGGGGTAAATCTAAAATCTAAAATCTAAAATCTAAAATCGACTGACTCCTAACTCCTGAACTTTCCTATACATAAATACTTCACCCTTCATGCCTGGTGAAGGTGGGTTTATAACTACTATGAATACTTACTTTTTACCGACAATAAGCGAAATTTTAGCCTCCGAAGGCCAAGAAAATGACCTCAGTCTCTTTGATGCTAAGTTGGCAGGAGAAAACAACCGCCATCGGTGTCCTGCCAGTCGTGGGGCTTCTCGGCTGAAGGCCCAACAGGAATGGTACGGGGCGATCGCAGCTTTGAATCAAATGCTCGACCGGCAAAAAGCAGGACAAAAAACAGATGCCGATCGAGCAAATGGTCGATCGACAATCTCCAATTCCTGTCAGGGATTGGTGTTGTCCGGCCCGTCTTCGGTTTTGACTGACCCCGCTTTGGCCGACGGCTTTGCCAATTGCATTTTTACCAGTATTCCCGACAACGATGCGGCTTTGTGGTCTTTTCGGGCCAGACAAACTTTAGCTTTACTGCCGGCGGCCCAGGTGCAAATATCAGTGCCTGCGGCGGCCCCGGCTTTGGCTTTGGCAAGTGGCGATCCCTTAGCCAACGAGCAGTTTTGTTTGGTTTTAACTGCTAGTTTTAGCCTGGTGATGGTTTTGGGTGAAAATTCTGCGGGAATTCCGGCTTTTCTATTTTCTTTCGATCCGCAAGTAGTCGCCAAAGCTTGGGAAGTTTTGCGGCGCAGGGTGACTGAAAGCGAATGTTTGCTTGCCAATTCTGACGGTAGCTTCAATTTACCAGTTAGCAAATTAACTAATAATTCTACTAAATTAGACGCGCTGTTCCAGCAGTTTTTGCCTGTGGAGCCAAAGTATCAAACTGTGATGCAGTTCAGCCGCTTGCTGTTGCATAATTTGCCAATTGGGAAAGATGAAGCAGGCAGGATCAAGGATGAAAGAATTGATGAGGGTTTGAACCATAGACATCACAAGTTATCTGCTGCAGATATCAACTGCAAATCTTCAATTCCTCTGGCTACTAAAGAGGTGGAATTGCTACAGGCGATCGCCCACGAAGTCCGCACACCTTTGGCTACCATTCGCACGCTGACCCGATTGCTGCTGAAACGTCCCAAACTCGATCCGGTGGTAGTCAAGCGTTTGGAAATGATTGATGCTGAGTGTACCGCTCAGATCGATCGCTTCGGTTTAATTTTCCGCGCCGTGGAATTGGAAATGTCGCAAGCCAAAAATTCCTGCGTCCAGCTAACAGCAATGTCCCTCGGTGAAGTGCTGCTTCATAGCATTCCGCGCTGGCAAAAACAGGCTGCTGTGCGAAACCACACTTTGGAAGTTATTGTGCCGAAAAAGTTGCCTGCGGTAGTCAGCGATCCGACGATGCTGGATCAGGTTTTAACTAATTTAATTGAGAATTTTACTCGAACTTTGCCATCGGGGAGTCGCATTCAGGTGGAGGTGACATTAGCTGGCGATCGGGTCAAGTTGCAGTTGGAATCGGAACATTTACCTGAAGGTAATGGCGCATCGACTTTTGCAGAAGCGGCGAATGCTCCTTTGCGATCGATCGGGCCTTTGTTGATGGTGCAGCCGGAGACGGGAAGTTTGAGTTTAAATTTGAGCGTGACTAAGAATTTATTTCGGGCTGCTGGCGGGAAGTTGGTAATTCGCCAGCGCCCTCAAAAGGGTGAGGTGATGACGGTATTTTTGCCGCTGCAATAGTTATTAGTCATTAGTCATTAGTCAATTAAAATCTCAATGACAAACTCAGTTCCTTCTCCCAGTGCAGAAATACAACAGTCAATGAGTTTGAGTTGTTTAGTCTCAGGATTAATCAGATATAATCTAGTGCCAATCAGATTCTATCGTCCTATCAATACTTAAAAATACAACAAATTTCACAGCCCACGAACAGCTAACAGTTAACTGTTAACAGTTAACTGTTAACCGAATTCATTTAACCTAATTCATTCTGGCTTTCAAGGCATCTCGCGCTTGTTCTCGATCGTCAAAATGGACTTTTTCGGTGCCCAAAATTTGATAATCTTCGTGTCCCTTTCCTGCAATCAGCACACCGTCTCCCGGTTGAGCGTCCATAATAGCAGTGCGAATTGCAGCGGCTCGATCGCACATCACGACGGGCTTTACTGCGGCGGGAATTCCTGCTAAAACATCCTCCAAAATGCGATCGGGATTTTCCGTGCGCGGATTGTCGGAAGTAACAACAGCTAAATCGGCTAATTCTGCAACGATTTTACCCATAATCGGGCGCTTAGTGCGATCGCGATCGCCACCGCAGCCAAACACGCAAATCATCTTACCCGGAATAAACGGCCGCGACGCCTTCAACAAGTTCTCCAAACTGTCGGGAGTGTGCGCGTAATCAACAATAACGCTAATATCTTGTTCCGGGCTAATTTGCACACGTTCCATCCGTCCCGGAACTCCCGAAAACTGAGATAATTTCTCCACAATGGCGGACAAATCTAAACCCAATTCTAAAACAGCACCAACAGCAGCCAACATATTTGATAAATTGAACTGACCGACTAAAGGCAAAGAAAAAGCTGTTTCACCCTTCGGAGTGTGCAGCATTCCCTTAACTCCATTAGGCTGATACTGCAAATCTGAAGCATACAAATCAGCAGTTTTGTCGCTAGTGCTGTAACTCCAAACTAGGTCAGATTTGAGGGTTTCAACTATCCGCTGCCCGTAGGTATCGTCAATATTAATCACAGCGCGATTTGCGAGGTAATCGGAACCAAATAAAAGCGATTTAGCCTCAAAATAATCCTCCATATCGCGGTGATAATCGAGATGGTCTTGAGTCAAATTTGTAAAGACAGCAACTTCAAAACTACACCCCAAAACTCGCTGCTGCGCTAGGGCGTGGGAACTGACTTCCATCACGCCGTGTTTGCATCCGGCGACTACAGCTTCTGCTAATTGCTTTTGCAGGTCAACTGCAAAAGGTGTGGTGTAAAGTGCAGTTTGTTGGAAGCCCGGCCAGCGAGTGTAAAGCGTGCCAAAAATCGCCGTCGGCAACTGCATTTCATTGAGCAAAAATTCGATTAAATGAGTGGTTGTAGTTTTGCCGTTAGTGCCCGTAACGCCGACAAGTTTTAATTTGCTAGCTGGATTGCCGTAAAAAGCAGTGGCTATTTGACCGCAAACTTGAGCCATATCCGCTGCTGCGATGACGCAACTACCCCCGCCTTTGGAAGGTGTTTTCTCGGCTGCTTGGGTGGAAATTATGGCGGCAACTGCACCAGAGTCGATCGCACTTTGCCAAAAATCTCCCCCATCAACCCGAGTTCCCGGCATTCCCAAAAACAAATCGCCCGCCTGACAAGCGTGGGAATTAGTGGATAAACCCTTGACTTCGGCATCGAGGGCGGGATGTTGCGCGTCAAAGGAAATGCTGGGAACTGCTGCTAATAATTCTCTCAATTTCATCTGAAAAACTCCTCACTTAGATGTCTTCAATCTATTCTGACTCATCGGTTTACAAATATTTCTGTAACATTTGCTCCAATTGGGCGACACTACAGCGGGGAGAAGGACGGGGTAACAGTTCTTCAGCGGAGAATGCAGCCTCGCCAACAGAATTTGTGGGCAGGGGCTGCACTTTAAACAAAACTGGAACTTCGTACTGATAAGCTTGAAACCAGTCATCGCGTTCGGTAATATCTCTGACTTCGAGTTCAAACTTCAGGCTTTCAATCTGTTCGAGTTTTTCTTGCAACCCTTCGCACAAGTGGCATCCGGGTTTGCTGTACAAAATCAATCGCATCATAACAGTAAGATTAAACTCGATATTAAATTCTCAAACGTGCGATCGCAAGTTGGCGAACCCAACGCGAGTAAGACGCAACTCACGGCTTTATTAGTCGCAACGCGCGATCGAAGTTATCTTAGCATCGGCGGCGAACAGATTACCGCGCTTGACTATCTCTTTCTTCTCTTCCTCTGTGCCCTCTGCGCCCTCTGCGGTTAAAAAATAAATCTAGTTCACCAATGAAAGAATTAAATTTATTCACACCACCTAATTGTAAACTTAATATTGACTAATAAATCAAGCTTTAGTATAGTATATAAGTAGCCCTACAAAAAGGAGGCAGTATGGACTGCACCGAATACGCAGAAGCCAAGCGAAAAGCAGCAAAAAAAATTAGCGCCGACATTCGAGAACGCTGGAACAATCGCATCGTGACACGAGGATTGCACTTGATGGGAGAAGCGGGGGCAGTGCAGTATTTAGCTGATTACGGGCGCGGCATCGGTACGGCAAAAGTTATTGGTTTTGCACTGTGCGCGGAGTCGGAAGGATACCCGGAAATGGCTGTGGGCTTTTGGAAAAGAGCGTTTGAATTGGAAACCGGAGAAAAGCCAAAAGCCCTCAATACTCCAAACAATTCTACCGCCGATTTAGCTGCTGCTAAACAATCAACTTCCGCCCCAAAAATAGAAACTGCCAACAATCCCATTGTTGCCGAATTGCCACCGCACTTGCAGCCGGGAAGGATTGTGACGATGCAGCCGGTTGACGCGCCGAGCGATCGTTCTTATTATATCGAAAATCCCGATTATTGGGGACAGCCGAAGCGCGACGGCAATCGAGTAGTTGTCATCGCGACGGCAGATAAAGTATACTACCAATCGCGATCGACTAACCTGCGACAGCAAGCATCAATTGAGATCGATCGCGCATTAACCGACACAGCCGCTAAAATTGGCACCTTTGTTTTAGACGGCGAACTGTATTACAAAAGCTGTACCGGCAGCGAACACCGCACGGGGGCGCAAGCTGCTACAGTTAATATTGAAAGCGGTTGTCCGACAATCCAGCCCAGCGCAATTTATGCCATTTTTAAAAGTTTGTTTTTCAAAGGCAATGATTTAACTACCGCAGCAGAATCCGAACGAATTGCAGCGGGAGTTGAAGTCGGCGAAATGCTGGCGAATTTATCCCCAGCCTTTGAAGTTGTACCGACATCTCGCACCGCATCCGAAAAACTCGTCCTGGCAAATCAACAGGAATCTGAAAATAGAGAAGGCGAAGTTTGGGTGTTGCACGACAGCCGCTATGTCGGCGGCAAAGATGTGAAGAAATATCCGATGGTGAGGACTAAATACTGTCTAGAATTAGACCTTTTCATTGTGGGTTTGACGGCGACAAAAGTGGCGGGCAGGCCCTTTAGCGCCGTCAAAGTTGCGCGAGAAATCGATGGCAAATTAGTGCCAGTAGGAACCGTGGGAACCGGGTTTAGCGGGGAGGAAATGCAGGAAATAGCCCGACTCTACGAGGCTAACCCCAAAAGTGTCAAAATTAAAGTGCGATCGCAGGGTTTGACGGAAAGCGGCAAACTGTGGCACGCCCGATTTCTGGAATTTTGTTAAATTTGTAGGGAAACGGCACTGCCGTTTCCCAGCCGGGTGTGCGATTATTAACCAATAGTGTCAAATAAAAATATCGGAGGAAACATCAATGTTTGTTAGCAAAAATAATTTTTACATCTCCCCAGAAGAGTACCTAGAAGGCGAACGAGTAAGCCCCATCAAACACGAATACAGACGCGGACACGTTTATGCAATGACAGGGGCAAAAAAGCCTCACATTATTATTGCTAGCAACTTAGTAAGGCGACTGGGAAATCACTTAGATAACACTGACTGCTTAGTTTTATCATCAGATATAAAAGTCCGACTGGAAGAGGCAAATTGCTATTACTATCCTGATGTAGCGGTGACTTGCGACGAAAGGGATACCTCAACTACTGAAGATTTCATTTTATATCCATCTTTAGTAGTTGAGGTATTGTCGCCCTCAACAGCAGCTTTTGACAGGGGGGATAAATTTGTCGATTACCAAACTTCTCCGAGTTTGCAAGAATACGTGTTAATCACTCAATCCGAAATCAAAATTGAATGTTTTAGACTCAATGCTGAGGGGAACTGGGTTTCTCAGATTTACCGACAAGGAGATAGAGTAGAATTTGTTAGTGCGGATTTTAGTTGTGCAATTAGCGAAATTTATCAAAAAGTCCCAGGCATCATATTGTGATGTATGAAAAAAACCTTTCTTAGGTTCGTAGTGAGGAATGCAAGTCCTGATTCTGATGACTTCATATGATGTCCGATCGATTAACCATAATATCTCGGTCGGGGCGGGTTTTGGAGATTGTCAATTATTGGCAGGTATTGTTGGTGAACCCGCCCCTACAAAAATCGATCTCGCTCGACCGGACATGATATCAGTCCTCACTCCGAACCAAAACGATAGCTAACAAATAGAAAAAACAATGATTAAAATCTTACACCTTTCAGATATCCACATGGGCAGCGGCTTTTCCCACGGGCGGATTAATCCAGAAACCGGTTTAAATACGCGGCTGGAAGACTTTGCGGCGACGCTGAGTAAATGTATGGACAGAGCAATTTCTGAACCCGTAGATTTAGTCATATTCGGCGGCGATGCTTTCCCGGATTCGACGCCTCCACCGTTTGTAAAAGAGGCTTTTGCCCGCCAATTCAGCCGCTTGGTGGACGCGCAAATTCCGACGGTTTTGCTAGTAGGAAATCACGACCAACATTCTCAGGGACAAGGCGGCGCGAGTTTGGGAATTTACCGGACTTTGGGGATACCTAAGTTTATTGTAGGCGATCGCCTGGACACTCACCTGATTCAAACCCGCAGCGGGCCGGTACAGGTGGTAACATTACCTTGGTTGACTCGATCGACCTTAATGACACGTTCCGAGACTGAAAGCCTGTCTATGGGCGATGTTAACCAATTATTAACCGAAAAACTGACGATCGCAATGGAAGGCGAAATCCGCCGCCTCAACCCCGACATACCAACCGTACTTTTAGCGCATTTAATGGCCGATAAAGCAAGCTTGGGTGCCGAGCGTTTTTTAGCAGTTGGTAAAGGTTTTAACATACCCGTTTCCATGCTAACTCGCCCTTGTTTTGATTACGTTGCTCTCGGCCACGTACACAAACACCAAAATCTCAATGCTGACAACAATCCGCCCGTAATTTACCCCGGAAGCATCGAACGAGTTGATTTTAGCGAAGAGAAAGAAGATAAAGGTTTTGTGTTAGTTAATTTGGAACGGGGAAAAGCTGAGTGGGAATTTTGCGCTTTGCCAGTGCGGGTGTTTCAGACGATTAAAGTGAATGTTTCCGAATCGGAAAATCCGCAAGCAGAGTTAGTTAAAGCTATTGGCAAGAAAGAAATCCAAGACGCGGTTGTGAGATTAATTTACCAATTGCGATCGGAACAATTGGATTTAATCGACAGCGCAGAATTGCACGCACTTTTGGGCGAAGCGCACAGCTACACAATTCAACCGGAATTAGTCAGTCAGCTAGCGAGGCCGCGGTTGCCAGAATTGAATGCTAATAATAGTATAGAACCCTTAGAAGCTTTGAAAACTTATCTGGCAAGTCGCGAAGATTTGAAAGATGTGGCGGAGAGTATGTTGGAGGCGGCCCAGGGTTTGTTGGGCGGGGCCGAGGAAGTTTTGGTAGAATTTTAGGTAGAATTTTAGGTAAGATGGGGTATGTAAATTTTCCCTACCACACAATCTCAGAAACCGGGTTTCTTCCTATATGTTTCGTACTCAACCCAAATGATTCGGAGAAACCCGGTTTCTCCCTACCACTCATTTACTTAGGATCGCGAATTAAAGAACTTACAATTTTAATTGTTATTGTGGGATGGGCGTCCCGCCCGTCTTTTTTGGACGGGCGGGACGCCCATCCCACAAACTTGTGGAAGTTATTTAATTCTCATTCCTTAACTTCAACCCTCCCAAAAACCTCACCCGCAGCCAACCGAGTTCCGTTGGCAAAATCCACCCCCGACTGCACCTTTTTCCCCGCTAACTGCACCTCCCGCAATAATAACAAACCATCACCGGTTTGGACGATCGCCCCCAAGCCCTTCACAACCTTGACAACTGCCCCTTTTTCCCCCGACAACTGGGACAAAACAGGCCATTCGCGTTCCAAAACTCTCAAATCCGCTGGCATTTGCAGCCAATATTCCGGCCCGACGGGCACAGTAGCAATCACCTTCAGAGAATTGCCGCGAAAAGTCGTCGTGCAATCCGGGAAAAAGCCCCTAACTTGATTGTGAAGGTCGATCGCACTTTTCGACCAATCCAGCACATAATCCGCACTCTTAATCATCGGCGCATAAGTCGCCTCAGCATCATCTTGAACAACAGCTTCAATTTGGTCGTCCCTCAATTTCATCAAAGTTTCTATCAACAAATCCGCCCCAACTTCCGCCAACCTATCCGCCAAAGAATCAGCATTATCCAACAGTGAAATACCAGCAAAAGCCTTCAACAGCATCGCCCCAGTATCCATCCCAGCATCCATCAGCATAGTAGTAATTCCGGTTTCCTTTTCCCCGTCATAAATACACCGCTGAATCGGCGCCGCACCGCGATACTTCGGCAAAATTGAACCGTGAACATTAACGCAAGCCAAATTAGGAATATCGAGTATTTCTTGAGAAAGAATCTGGCCGTAAGCTACCACCACAAACACATCCGCCTGCGCTTCTCGCAATTTGGCAATGGTTTCAGCATCTTTCTTGATTCGTTGCGGCTGCAAAACCGGGATACTGTGATTTAAAGCCACATCTTTTACAGGTGAAGGCATCAATTGATTGCCTCTTCCCCGGCGTTTGTCCGGCTGAGTCACTACACCCACAACCTCAAATTCTGGGTGGCTTAACAAACTGGATAAAGTAGGGACAGCAAAGTCGGGAGTGCCAAAAAAAACAATTTTCATAGATTCTTCGTTATTAGTAAGTAGTCCTCAGTCATTACTCATTAGTCGTCAATTAGGTAATGGCAAAAAACCATAGTATATTATACAGACTATTCAGCGCGTAGCAGCTATGATACAAGCGAGTTTATGAGTATTTTCACTCACCGGACTCGTGTAATATTTATCGATCGGCTAAAACAATAATAGTTTGCTTCTAGATTATACACTTCTATAATTGTTCCGAGTTGTGCGATCGGCAAAAAAAATCTCGATTGATACTCAGGTGCAGCCCAACTCGATCGCTCAAAACCAATGAGTTTTATATACGCAACAACATTTGCATCTATGCTTCCCAAGTTAACTAGAACTGTTTTAGTAAAAATTTTCATATAATCTACATTTTTTACTGCTAATTTCAATTTTAGCATATCTACTAGAACAGGAAAATAATTGTCGAATTTTCTGCTAAAACTCAGCCGCAGCTTATTTGCCTACACCGCCGAACAAGAAAAGTTTATTCACGCCGTCACTAATCCCCAAGCTTTTAATTCTGCTATTTTGTGGCTGCAACCACAACCAACATAAAACCCATTTGATCTCGAAATTCCAGTTTCTTGGCAACCCCAATTTGTAGATAGACTAGCCTTAGAATCCCAGCCGGGAAAACATTCCTTACATCAAGCAGAACATTACTACTGTCTCGACTTTTTCTCAATCTTCGCCGCCTCTATCTTATTAACAATACCGCAGCCAATCAAAGTAATATTAGATATGTGCGCCGCCCCCGGAGGAAAAAGTATATTTGCCTGGAAAACATTAAACCCAGAATTGCTGTTGTGCAACGAAGCCATAGGCAAACGCATGGGAATGTCGATCTCTAATTTAAGACGCTGCCAAATTCAACCATCAGCCGCCGCCAACGTCGATTCAAAAATACTTGCCGAAAAAATACCACAAACGGCTAATTTAGTAATAGTAGATGCTCCTTGTATTGGTAAATCACTCTTAGCAAAAAGAGACAAGCACCCGGCTGCTTTCATACAGCACTTTCCAGGTAAGTGAAGTACAGAGAAACCGGGTTTCTTGAATAAAACCGGTTTCTGGCGAGAAATCCAGAAGAAACCCGGTTTCTGGGGTGTACTTTATAAACCTGGAATCCGCTGTAATGTCACCATCAACAGCAATGCCAATCGCCAAAAAATAATTTTAGCCAATTCTGCTAAAATTGTAGAGCCCCAAAGTTATCTTGCATACATGAGCTGCACTTATTCAACTGCATAAAATGAACAAGTCAGCGAAGGGCAGTTAAGCAAATTCCCCGAATTGGGGCCAGTCACTGTTCCTCATTTAGAAAAATATCGATCGCACCTGACAGAAATTCCTTGCTATCGGATGTGGCCGCAAGATAGACTAGGAGCAGGAGCTTTCACTGTTTTGTTTCAAAACACCTCCGATGGAGAGAGAAATCAGCTACCAGCAGATTTTCGAGATTTAGCTCGTTTTACCAACCTCTAACTATCCGCGTTCATCGGCGGTTAAAAAAATCTTCTTCCCTGAATCCAACTAACAAATGATTTTATCCCAATTATCCAAAGCAATTAAAAAGCCACTCAAACTAGCGCTCGGCATTTTACTTACCTTAAATCTGCTAATATTAAGCGGCTGTCAAAACCGCACAACCCCCGCATCGAAAAACGGCGAACCGATCGAACTCACACTGTGGCACGGCATCAATCCCCCCCCCAATCGCGACGTATTTCAAGCCCTCACAGACAAATTCAACAAAACACATCCCAACATCCAGATCAAACCAGTTTACATCGGTCAGCCCGACCAACAACTCCCAAAAATACTCACAGCAATAGTTGGAAATGCACCGCCGGATGTGCTGTGGAATAACCCCTCAATTGCAGGAAAACTAGCAGAACTCGACGCAATTGTGCCGTTAGAAAACTGGATCGACAAATCGCCCCGGAAAGCCGAAATCTACCCGGCACTCTTCGAGTCAATGGAACTCGGCGGACACATTTGGTCAGTTCCCCTAGGCACAAACAACGTCGCCATATTTTACCGTCCCAGCTTATTTGCAGCAGCAGGAATCAAAAAAGTGCCCCAGAATTGGGCGCAATTAAAGCAAACAGCCCGATCGCTCACGCGAGACACCAACGGAGACGGCCGCACAGACCAACACGGCATAGTGCTCCCCCTAGGCAAAGGAGAATGGACAGTATTTACCTGGCTGCCATTCATGTTCAGTGCAGGGGGCGAACTCAAAGGCGAAATACCTCAAAATCCTGTACCCCAAATAGATAATCCCGGTTCTCACGCCGCCTTAGAATTGTGGAGCGACTTGTTAAAAGAAGGTTCAGCAATATTGTCAGCACCCGAACGCGGTTACGAACTCGACAATTTCATCGCCGGGAAAGTCGCCATGCAAATCACCGGGCCGTGGACGCTAGCACAGTTGCAGCAAAGCGCGATCGACTACGGAGCAATGCCTTTACCCATCCTCAAACGCCCCGCAGCCGTCGTAGGGGGTGAAAACCTATTTTTAATGAAAACCTCGCCAGAACGAGAGCGAGCAGCCCTAGTATTCTTAGAATACGTTATAGGTGAAGAATTCCAAACAGCATGGGCATTGGGAACAGGTTATTTACCCATTAACTTAAAATCGAGACAGAGCCAAGCTTATCAAAGCTTTGTGGAAAAAAACCCTGTTTTGCAAGTATTTTTAGAACAAATGAACTCAGCTAGAGCGCGACCCATTATATCAGGTTACTCCCGCCTATCAGAAAACCTCGGTCGCGCCATAGAGGCAACCCTTCTCGGCCGCAACCCCCAAGACGCCCTTAAAGAATCTCAAGAGCGTTTGACACTAACCTTAGATATTGCAACAGCCAAAGAGAAATAGACAAAAAAATTTTTTTTGCTGTAATATATCCGCTTTCACTGTATCCAAGCGCAAGACTTGAAGCCTTGATTGATTGGTTAAAAATCTAGTGAAAATAACTACCGCCTGCTGTTCTAATCAGAAACCGTGTTTATTGACCCAAACATACCTAAAAGCAGAGATTTTACGTCTCTGTTATTGGTATTTTAGGTATTTTAGGTATTATCGATCGGGGTGCAAGATGTTAGGGTGCATTGAGTTACGATCGCCCGACACAAAAAGACACCCGCTGTCGCTCGGTAATAAATTTTTAACAAAAACCAAAATTTACAAACCAATTGCTTAGCCATTAGAGATATATTTACAAAAAAGCGATACTCCCGAAATTCATGGGCAGATTTGATCGAACAAAAAAACCGCTCCCTCAACGGCACCACAAAAAGTTAGCTCAAAAGCTTCTCCCAGTACCTACCACCCATGACCTACCATCACCTAATAGAAACATTTTCTCTACCCTGTGCCTGTCCCGTGCCACATACTGAGACCCCAACAACCGTCCACCTTTTCCCCAAACGACCATGCAGACAAAGTTCCTTAACGCAATCAAAGGACATTCCTGGCGGTACTTCCTCGCAGTAGGCGCGATCGCCCTGGTCTACTATTGGGCGTCGCAATTCGCCATTTCCACCCTCACCCTCAGTTCAGAAATTTACCCGATGTGGCCAGCAGCAGGAATTGCCCAAGTCGCCCTGCTGCTGTTTGGGCGGCAACTGTGGCCGGGAATCGCGATCGGAGGCTTCCTGTTCAGCATGAGCGTACCGTCGGCCAACATCGCCACGGCATTGATATCGGCAGGCGCCAGAAGCCTGCAAGCGTGGACGGGAACTTATCTACTCCAAGGCCTTAACTTTAGCGCCGGGCTCGATCGGCTCAAAGACGTTTTAGGAATAGTCGGACTAGCAGCCTTGGGATCTACCCTGATCAGCTCCACCATCGGCAGCATCCTCGTATGCCTGAGTGGTATATCTAGCTGGAGCGATTTTGGCACGATTTGGGGGACTTGGTGGGTCGGAGACGCCATGGGAATTGTGCTCGTCGCCCCGCTGCTACTGACGTGGCAACAATTGCCCAAAGTCCCCACCCATCGCAAACAGATAGCTGAACGAGCGATTTGGCTGCTGCTGCTACTAGCAGTCGGCTGGCTCGTCTTTTGCTCCCGCACCCGCGCCGCCTACGCCCGCTATCCCCTCGAATACCTACCATTTCCCCTAGTAGTTTGGGCTGCCTTTCGATTCGGTCAGCGCTACACCGCCCTCTCCAACTTCATCCTCTGCGGCTTCGCCATCTGGGGTATCGCCCGAGGCAGCGGCCCCTTCCTCAAACACGCCAGCAGTATCCCCCAAGCACTGTTATCCCTGCAAGCCTTCATCGCCGTCATCGCCGTCACCGGCTTAGTCTTAGCTGCCACCGTCGCCGAACGCCACCAAGCAGAAGTCTCCCTGCGCGCCAGCGAAGCCAGCCTCGCTAACGCCCAACGCATCGCCCAGCTAGGCAACTGGGACTTAGACCGCAACGCCCAGCAATTGCGGTGGTCAGAGGAAATTTACCGCATCCTGGGACAGGAACCCGGAACTTTTGAACCCAGCCTGGAAGCCTTCTTGGAATACGTGCACCCGGAAGACAGAGAATTAGTCAGAACCTCGATCGAAGCCGCTTTATTTCAGCAACAGCCTTACAGCATCGACTACAGGCTCATACTTCCCGACGGTAGCAACCGCACCGTCTACGAACAAGCCGCCGTCACCTCCCTCTACATCACCAGCACCGTCCAAGACATCACAGACAGAAAGCAAGCCGAAGCCGCCCTGCGTTCTTCAGAAGAAAGATTTTCCAAGGCCTTTCACGCCTCCCCAGTCGGCATCAGCATCTGCACCCTCACAGACGGATGCTTCCTCGATGCCAACGAAAGCTTTTTGCGCTCATTAGGCTGGCTGCGGCACGAATTTCTCGGCCGCACTCCCAGCGACTTAGGAATATTTGTCAATTCAGAAGACGGGGGGCGGCTCGCCCAGATTTTGCAATCACAAAATTCGATCGGCAACCAAGAAATCAAAATTCGCACCAAAGCCGGCGAAGTGCGCGACTGGCTGCTGTCAGTGGAACTCATCCACCTCGGCAGCACTCAGTGCGTTTTAATCATGACCACCGACATCACCGAACGCTTGCGTTCCGAAGAATTCCGCCGGGCCGCACTAGCCGCCGAAGCTGCAAATCGCTCGAAAAGCATTTTTCTCGCCAACATGAGTCACGAACTCAGAACCCCCCTCAACGCCATCATCGGCTACAGCGAGATCCTGCAAGAAGACGCCCGAGACCTCGGTGCCGAAGAGTTCATCGACGACCTCCAAAGAATTAACACGGCCGGCCAGCACCTACTCACACTGATTAAAGATATTCTCGACTTGACCAAAATTGAAGCAGGCCGCACCGACTTGCACGTCGAAATCTTCACCATTTCAACTCTGGTTGAGGAAGTAGTTGCCACGATCGCGCCGATGGCCGACAAAAATAGCAATATTGTAGAAATACAATGCCCCGATGATATTGGCTCAATGCAGACCGACTTGACTAAACTCCGGCAGTCTCTGCTCAACCTCCTCAGCAATGCCGCGAAATTTACTTGCTCCGGCGCGATTACCTTCGCCGTTACCCGATCCGTCGAACCCCCCGCCGAGTCTGCAAAGAAAGGCAAAAAACTTGGAGCGTATAGAGGAGGCGGCCAAAATGAAAATAGCTTGTCTCTATTATCTTCCCCTCAAGATTGGATTGTTTTTACGGTCAAAGATACCGGCATTGGCATGAGTCCCGAACAGTTAGCCAGAATCTTTGAGCCTTTCACCCAAGCAGATTCCTCAACTACTAAGAAGTACGGCGGCACTGGTTTGGGGCTGACGATTACTAAGAAATTCTGCGAAATGATGGGCGGAGACATTACCGCATTCAGCGAGGTGGACAAAGGCTCTACCTTTACTATTCGGCTGCCAGCTATTTTCACCGACCTTTCAATCTCAACCGAAAAGTCTGACAAATAATAATAATTTATTGACATTTCTTTTCGACTGTTGCCGGTTTTATTAGCCTCCGCAATTCGCTGATTCTTTCCCTAGCCAGTATCGAGATTTTAAACATATAGCCAAATCATTAAAGCAGTTAGGATATAATTAGCGCAGTTTAAAAACTTTTGGACAACACAGATGCTCAATAGGCTTTTCGATCGAACCTAAGATTTGCTCGGTTCCGTAGCTTTAGACTAACTGTATAGCTGCGTATATATAATATTATTAATTAAAAAGATATACTGTAGAAAGTTGCCTACAAAGTGCCAGAAAATATGCACCCCCACCTCCAGCGCCAACTCGAACAGCTCGGTTTAGTCGGCGAGTCTCCTCCTCCCACTGCTGAGCAGTGGCAGCTTTTATTAGAGCAGGTAAGTTGTAGCTATGACAAAGTTCAGAATCAGCAAGAACTTCAGCAGGATTGCTTGAACAACGAGACAGTGGCGTTAAAGGATTTAACTGACTCGCCCCAGTCCCCTCAAGACTCTCCAACAGCTTCAGAATTCGATAGACTGCGAGCGAGTGTCAACAGTTGGGGAGCGGGATTGTGTATCCTTGACGCCAAGGGCTGTGTAATCTCGGTGAATCCAGAGGCCGAACGCTTGCTGGGGTGGCGAGAATCGGAACTTGCAGGCGTTTCCCTGCTAGAGCGCATCGGGAAGCAAAACAAAGGCAACAAATCCCAAGTTTTGACGGCTCCGAAACAGTCGCCCCGCAAGACTGAAGATAGGCCGATCGCACCTACACTAGATTTACAACAGGCGATCGCTTCGGGTCAACCTTGCAACAATTGGGACGACGAGTTTTTGTGTCGCGACGGCAAGATTTTACCAGTTTCCTATTTTTTCCATCCCGCCGTTGAGAGCAGCGAAATATCAGTCTTGGTGTTTTTTGACATTAGAGAACACAAGCAATCGCTCTCGATGCTGCAAGCAGTTATAGAATCTACAGATGCAGGAATTCTGGCCGTTGACAGAAACGGCAATATATGTAATTACAATCAGAAATTTCTAGAGATGTGGGGTTTGTCCGGCAGCCAAGGAAAGTTGAGCGGATCGACCTTCGGCACAGTCAAAAACTCGATCCAAACAGGATTACCCAACGCCAGGGAACAATTAAATGACCCGCAAAGATTTCTCGAAAACGCGATCGAAGTGTCGGCAGATTCAGATACTCAAATCAGCGAATTATTAGAATTTAAAGACGGAAGAATTCTTGAATTAAATTCGTTGCCATCAACAGTCGGAGCGAAAACAGTCGGTAGAGTCTGGAGCTTTCGAGACGTTACCAAACTCAAAAAAGTAGAAGAATCTTTGCAGTATCGAATAGAATTCGCTCAGTTGATTGCCCGTTTGTCAACCCATTTCATCAGCCAGCCCTTATCAGAAATAGACAAAGGCATCGATCGAACCCTAGAAGCGATCGCCACCTCGATCGGGTTTGACCGCAGTTACATCTACCTGTTATCATTCGACAAAACCCGCGCCGACAAAACCTACGAGTGGTGCGGCGAAAGCATTCCGGCAGTCAAAAACAGCACCGACAAACCAATAGACATCGCACAAATCCCTTGGATAGCAGAAAAACTCGATCGCGCCGAATGCCTCTCTATTCCAGAAATCGGCGAACTCCCGCCCCCAGCAATCGCCGAAATTGCCTATTTGATGGGTCAAAGTCCAGCCCAATTCCAGACAGACTCCCCATCCCAAACAGTCAATCAAACAGCAACCGCCTCAATACCTGGAATGGGCGCTTCCATCAATAATTTAGAATCACAAAAACCGCTAAAAAATATCCAATCGCTAATAATTATTCCCCTAATAGGTTGTAGTAAAAACCTAGTAGGATTTCTCGGATTCGAGGGCTTAAAGCAAACAGCAGGTCGAGCAACCGAAATATCCACACAGCTAAAAATGGTAGGAGAAATGCTCGCCAATGCCCTAGAGCGCAAGCGAGCAGAAGCAGCCTTGAGACAATCCGAAACAAAATACCGCAGCATCTTTGAAAACGCAGTCGAAGGCATATTCCAGACAACGCCTTCCGGGTACTACCTCAGCGGCAATAGCGCACTAGCCCGAATTTACGGCTACGAATCCAGTACCCAAATGCTCGCCGAACTCACCGATATCAACCATCAATTTTACGTTAATCCCAATCGGCGCGCCGAGTTTATGGCCCAATTGGGCGCGCGCGGCCAAGTGTCAAAATTTGAATCCCAAATATACCGCCGAGACGGTAGCACAATCTGGATTGCTGAAAACGCGCGCAGCATCTGCGACGAAAACGGCAGCGTTTTGTACTACGAAGGCACAGTCCAAGACATCACCGATCGCAAACAGGCAGAATCCGCCTTGCAGTTGGCCCTAGAAGCAGCAGAATCAGCCAACCGGGCAAAAAGCACATTTCTTGCCAACATGAGCCACGAACTTCGCACACCGCTCAACGCCATCATTGGCTACAGCGAAATGCTTCAAGAAGAAGCTGAAGAATTGGGCAGTTGCGAATCCGTCTCCGATCTCGAAAAAATCTGCTGCGCCGGCAAACACCTGCTGTCCCTGATTGACGACATCCTAGATATTTCTAAAATTGAAGCAGGCCGAATGGATCTCTACTTAGAAACCTTCGACATTCATAGCTTAATTGAAAGTGCTGTTGCCACGGCCAGGCCGCTGGTCGAGAAAAACGGTAATACCCTAGAAGTGTACTGTCCAGACAACCTCGACACCATGCACGCGGACATGACCAAAGTGCGGCAAGTGCTGCTTAACTTGCTCAGCAACGCTGCGAAGTTCACACAAAACGGGAAAATTGCGATCGGAGTGGAAAGAATTAAAAATGAACAATTAAAAATGAAAAATCAAGAGGAATCTTCCCAAATTTTAATTGCCAACTCCGAATTTTTAAGTTTCCGCGTCGCCGACACCGGCATCGGCATGACACAAGAGCAATTGCAGCAAGTTTTCCAACCTTTCACCCAAGCTGATGCCTCGACTACTCGCAAGTACGGCGGCACAGGTTTGGGACTAGCAATCAGCCAGCGCTTCTGTCAGATGATGGGCGGCAGCATAGAGGTCAGCAGCACCTTGGGCTCCGGCACCACTTTCACCGTGCTCTTGCCCAAAGCCATCAAACATCCGGAAATCCCCAACAAAGTCCGCGACAGCACAAACCCTCCCGACGCCCCCGCTGTCGGTACGGTGCTGGTAGTTGACGATGACCCGATATCGCGAGATTTAATCCAGCGCGCCCTCAGTCGCCAAGGACTGCACGTAGAAGTCGCCGGCGGCGGCGAGCAAGCTCTCCGGCTCGCTAAGCAACTGCGGCCAGACGCCATTACCCTCGACGTGATCATGCCCGGAATGGACGGCTGGGCGGTACTCTCAGCGCTGAAGGCAGATCCGGATCTTGCCGAAATTCCCGTAATCCTGCTATCCTTTGTGGGCAACAAAAGCCTCGGCTTTGCATTGGGTGCCTCGGACTACCTCACCAAACCAGTGGACGGCAAACGGCTGGCTGCCTTGTTGAACAAGTACCGACGCGACCAAGACGGGGTTGCAAGTAACAATTTGACCTGTCAGATTCTAATTGTGGAAGACGACGTTGCCGCGCGCGAAATACTGCGATGCGTACTAGAAACACAAGGCTGGGCAGTAACGGAAGCTGACAGCGGACGCGCTGCTCTCGATCGGCTAAAAGTTGCTCGCCCCCACCTGATATTACTGGATTTGATGTTGCCAGAAATGGATGGTTTTGAGTTGCTCGGCGAAATTCGCAAATCCCATTCGGGAGATCCTATACCGATTGTTGCGATCACGGGGAAAAACTTGACACCGGCCGAAAGCCAGCAGCTAAACGGCTACGTCGAGCGGGTGCTACAAAAGGGACTCTACAGTTGCGATACTTTGTTGCGCGATGTTCGCTCTATAGTAAATAACAGGTTCGATCGCAGGTACGACTCGAAAGGCAAGGAGAACACCAATGGCTAAAATCCTGTTGGTCGAAGATAACGAAATGAACAGGGATATGCTTTCCAGGCGTCTGGCCCGCAAGGGACACGAGGTCTTTATTGCTGTTGACGGTGCTGAGGGGGTGTCGATGGCGCTCGCGAAAGTACCAGATTTGATTCTGATGGATATGAGTCTGCCGGTTCTAGACGGGTGGCAAGCAACGCAGCAAATTAAGGCGGCTCCTGAAACTAGCAGGATTCCGGTGATTGCGCTGACGGCTCACGCAATGGCGGGCGATCGTGAAAAGTGTCTTGCTGCAGGCTGCAATGACTATGACACTAAACCGGTCGAGTTTCCCCGACTTTTGGGTAAAATTGAAACTCTTCTCAAAGAGGCCCTGACATGAAAGGTGACGAGGGCAGCGTGCTGGTTGTTGACGACAATGAGGTAAACCGCGATTTGCTGGCCCGCCGACTTCAGCGTCAAGGCCATGTGGTGACTGTTGCTGAAGATGGTCTCCAAGCTCTGGAAATGTTGCGAAACCATCCTTTTGATTTGGTTCTCCTAGACATTATGATGCCGCAAATGAACGGCTATCAGGTGCTCGAAAGTCTGAAGGCGGACGAAAAGTTGCGCTACATCCCGGTGATTATGATTTCGGCGGTGGACGATATCGACAGTATCGTTCGGTGTATAGAGTTGGGGGCGGAGGATTATCTTTCTAAACCGTTCAATCCGGTATTGCTCAAGGCTCGGATTAGCGCTTGTCTGGAAAAGAAGCGACTGCGGGATAAGGAACAGGCGTATTTACATGAGTTGGCCCAGGAAAAGGAAAAGTCCGAGCGTTTGCTGTTAAATATTTTACCGAGGGCGATCGCACAGCGCCTGAAACACGGGGAAATTACGATCGCAGACAGTTTCGCTGAGGTGACAGTGATGTTTGCCGATTTGGTCGGTTTTACTAAGCTTTCGGCTCATTTATCGCCGGCCCAATTGGTGGAGTTGCTCAACGAAATTTTTTCGGCTTTTGACGAGTTGGCCGAGCGCTACGGACTTGAGAAAATTAAGACGATCGGCGATGCTTATATGGTGGTTGGCGGTTTGCCGACGCCCAGCGACGACCACGCCGAGTCGATCGCGGAAATGGCCCTGGAAATTCAAGCAGCAATGACTAAGATCCGTACCAAGGGAGGTCAGCCGCTCAGCATCCGCATCGGCATCCACACAGGCCCCGTGGAAGCTGGGGTAATCGGTACTAAAAAATTTACTTACGATTTGTGGGGAGATACGGTAAATACAGCTTCCCGGATGGAATCTCAAGGCGTCCCCGGCAGCATTCAGGTGACAGTTGCTACCTACGAACGCCTGCGGGGTAAGTACGTTTTTGAGGAGCGCGGCGTGATTCCAGTGAAGGGGAAAGGCGATATGATGACTTATCTGCTTGTGGCCCGAAACGCTTAATTAATCATTGGGCATTGGGCATCGGGTATCGGTAACTAATATCAACAGTCAACAGTCAACAGTCAACAGTCAACAAATCATCAAATGAACGTAAATTCTAACCTTTTAATGTACGCCCAATGGGCGGGAATTCTGACAGGAGCTTTAGCTATTCTAACAGTTATAGCATTTATCTTCAAATGGGGTTTTCGCTTCCGATTGGTGGGAGTGACCAGCTTTATGGGAGTAATTGCTGCGAGTATATTTGGTCTGGGTTTGGGACTGTTTTCCCGTACAGAAATTCCGGGTGCGGTGCGCTATTCTTTAGTTTACGATACTGGCGGCGCTCAAACAGTAGTTACTGTGCCACCTACGATCACGGAATCTGAATTAGAAGCAACGATGCGGCAAGCGGCTGCGGACTTGTACTCTCCAGGGCGCTCTGGGCGTGGCAGAGACTACATGACCATCCGGGTTCGTACAGTGGTACATCCTGAACCTGGGCTGTCGCAGCCGCTGTTTTTGGGCGAGGTGAGACGATCGCTCGCGACTCGTTATGATGACAAAATGGCGATCGAAATCTTCCCCGAAAAAGTTGCTATTCTGAAAAAATACCAAGCTTAAAAGATAGCAATGTCGGGCACGGAAATGCCGTTTTCCTACCCCAAAATCATCGATATACTCGTTCCCAGGCTCTGCCTGGTAACGCAGATCGTGAGGCTCTGCCTCCAATTTTTATCTCGCGAGGCAGAGCCTCGCTTACATCGGTTCCCAGGCTCTGCCGGGGAACCAGTTAGATGGAACCTTGGGATGCAATGTTCAGTCTAGGGAGAATTTAAAATAAATGATTGCAATCACCAAACAAAAATTAAAATTTAACGAATTTATTGCTATTGGCCCGGAATATAATATTTATGAATTGGTGAACGGAGAGATTGTCAAAATAGCAATTACCAGAAATCATGATGATATTGGTGAATTTACAGACAGACACTTTTATCAAGAGAGCGATCGGCTGAAACTCAACTATGTAGTAAAACGAGGCATCACAATCCAAACTACCACAAAAGAAGGTACGGAACAAGGACGAGTTCCTGATGTCAGTGTTATCGATCGAACTTTGTGGCGCGCTGAACGCAAATCCTATACCGCACTCGAATCGCCGATACAGTTAGCTGTGGAGGTAGTATCAACTAATTGGGAAGATGATTATGTGGACAAGCTAGATGAGTACGAACGGCTGGGCATTGCTGAATATTGGATTGTGGATTATTTAGCTATTGGCAAAAGAGAGTATTTGGGCAATCCTAAAATTCCGACGGTATTTGTGTTTTGGCTAAATGCTGAAGGGATATATCAGCGCACTCGGTTTAGAGGTGACGAACAAATTGTTTCGCCCACTTTTCCAGAATTAGTGCTGACGGCGGCTCAAATATTGTCAGTTTAGATGTGTTAGTTACCTCTCGATTATTCGGCGATTGAAATCGCTTTTTTTCAAACGAAGTCCCTCTCTAAGAGACTAAGATAGCCTAGAAAAAATACTTTTAAATTATCAAATTATGACTCAAGAATCTGAACAAAGGCAAGCGTTTTGGGAAAGACTGGATGAAAACGATTATCTAGCTTTAACCCCGGAAGAACAGAAACGAGAATTGATAAGGATTCAAAGTTTAATTGATGAGGATGGGCAAACACCAGAACAAAAAGCTGATTTGTTTTTAGCACAAGCTTTATTGTATCGCTTTACTGAAGAATATGCAAAGGCGATCGCCTCCTACGACAAAGCCTTAAAATTTAAACCAGACTTTCACGAAGCCTGGTACTATCAGGGCAATGCACTGAATGATTTAGGAAGGTTTGAAGAAGCGATCGCCTCCTACGACAAAGCCTTAGAATTCAAACGAGATGACGACAAAGCCTGGAACAATCGGGGCATTGCACTGGGTAATTTAGGAAGATTGGAAGAAGAGATCGCCTCCTACGACAAAGCCTTAGAATTCAAACCTGATGATGACGCACCCTGGTACAATCGGGGCATTGCACTGGATAATTTAGGAAGATTGGAAGAAGCGATCGCCTCCTACGACAAAGCCTTAGAATTCAAACCTGATGATGACGCAGCCTGGTACAATCGGGGCATTGCACTGGGTAATTTAAGAAGATTGGAAGAAGAGATCGCCTCTTACGACAAAGCCTTAGAATTCAAACCTGATGACCACAAAGCCTGGTACAATAGGGGCAAGGCACTGGTTGATTTAGGTAGGTTAAAAGAGGCGATTACCTCCTACGACAAAGCCTTAGAATTCAAACGAGATGACGACAAAGCCTGGAACAATCGAGGTAATGCACTGGGTAAATTAGGATTATTAGAAGCAGCGATCGCTTCCTACGAAAAAGCCTTAGAAATTAAACCAGATTTACACGTAGCCTGGAACAATCGGGGCATTGCACTCGGTAAATTAGGAAGATTGGAAGAAGCGATCGCCTCCTACGACAAAGCCTTAGAATTCAAACCAGATAAAGACGAAGCATTTTATAATAAAGCTTGCTGCTATGCTCTGCACGGTCAAGCTGACTTATCTATTCAAAACTTGCAGCGTGCAATTAATCTAAATCCTGACGAATACCGAGAAAAGGCAAAAACTGACTCGGATTTTGACGGCATTCGATCTGATTTTCGGTTTCAAGCTTTGATTCAAGGATAGGGATTTCTCCTTGGGCGGAGGCGGGTTTTTGAGATTGTGGATTTTAGGCAATTATTGTTGGTGAACCCGCCCCTACAGTATCACAAACACTTTTCAACCGAAGCTAGCGGACACGATATGATATAAGAATTAGTAGCGAGGTAAAAGATGACTCAACTAAATGTAACCGTAACCAATGACAGATTTCCCGAACTCATCGCCCGTGTCGAGGATACTGGAGAACGAATTGTCATAGAACAGGAAGGAAGAGCGATCCCTGCTATCATTACTTATGCAGACTTGAAGCGACTGGAAGCACTAGAAGCCGCCCTAATTAACAAAGCAAAACTCGAAGAATATGAATGGCTAAAAGCTGCGATCGCAAATCCAGCTTTTGATTCTCTGAGAGACTCAGCGGAAGATATCTACAATTTAGCTGATGGCTTGCCCTTCCACGACCCTGAATGGATTAAAACAGTAGCGATCGATCCTAATTTTCGTTCGATACTCGACCCAGAAGAAGACATTTATACTATAGCTGACGGTAAACCATATCTACCTTAAATATCCCTCTTATTTATTAGTCTGCAAAGGCGGACTTCACTTGACAAGACGCGGTTTCAACCGCCGATCGCTAAAAAGGGTTACGTGAAAATTATATTTTGGATGAGGTTTGTCACACCTCAGTACGATCGCCCTTTCCTCTTTTATACGCACTCATCTAAAAAAATTAGTATTAATCTATACTTCCAAATCCCAGCTCTAGAATTATAATGAAAAAAATTGAAAAAGTTCCCAAATTCATGTAAAATTGCGATAAATAACCAAATAGTCGCGATCGAAAGCACTCAAAGGCGAAAAAGATCGCATATAAAAAAGAAAAGAATCAATTAGACAGAAAATGAGGTGAAACCCCTTGCAAAAATTAGCCAGCATAGAAAAGCCGATCGACTCAGGGGAAAAATCCATAGCAGTCAACACCCAAAAGGCTCAAACCTTGTACGAACGCGGCAACGCCCTAGAAGCAATGGGACGATTCCAAGCTGCGATCGAATCTTGGGAAGAAGCGATCGAACTTGAACCAACATTTTATGAAGCCTGGTACAACCAAGGCGTAGCCCTCAAAAAATTGGGCCAGCTAGAAGAAGCGATCGCAGCCTACAACCAATCCCTAAAAATCAAACCAAACAATCCCCAAGCGTGGTACAATCGAGCCAACGTTTTGCGGAAGCTCAATAGACTCTCAGAAGCGATCGCATCCTACGAAAAGGCGATCCAAGTCAAGCCCAGCTACCCCGAAGCTTGGACGAACCGCGGCAACACCCTCGTCAGCTTAGAAAAATTATCAGAAGCGATCGCATCCTACGAGAAAGCTATAGCAATCAAACCAGACTACTGCGAAGCTTGGTACAACAAAGCATTTGCCCTGAGAAAATCCGACCAAAATAAAGCCGCGATCGCCTCTTACGACAAAGCGATCGAACTCAAACCAGACTTGCATCAAGCCTGGTACAACCGCGGCTTAGCCCTAGCCGATGAAAAACTCTACCCGGAAGCCGTCGCCTCCTACGACAAAACCCTGCAACTGCGGCCGAATTCCGCCGAAGCTTGGAACAAACGCGGCAGGGCGATCGCACAAATGGGACAATTTGAATCAGCGATCGCATCCTGGGACAAAGCCATCGCACTCCACCCAAACGACAGCGAAACCTTTTACAACCGTGGCTTAGCCTTCGCCAACTTACAACGCTTTGATGAAGCAGTCGCCTCTTGGGACAAAACCGTAGAGTTGCAGCCAGACAACACCGAAGCCTGGTACAACCGCGCCATCGCCCTCAAAAAAATTCAACGATTTGCCGAAGCGATCGCCTCCTACGATAAAATCATCGCACTCACACCCGACGATCCAAACCTTTACTATCAAAAAGCTTGCATTTACGCCATGGAAAAAGAAGCAGGCGAGCTCACAAACAGCCCCGAACTTGTAGCTACCAGCATCCGGCTGGCGATCGAAAACTTATCCAAGGCGATCGAACTCAATCCGCATAAATACCGGAAATTGTGCAAAAATGACTCTAAATTGCGTACAATACGGGAAGAAGTGCGGTTTTTAGCTTGATTTCAGGGTAGCTATGATTGATGGATACGGATGCCGCACTGCAACCTTTGTAGGCAAAACAGCACCATAAACCCCCATCATGCAAACCCTAGACAAAACTCAAGCAAAATTCGCTCAACTGGCAGCCCACCTCAGAGAAGTTAACGACATCGAATCAGCCTCGTCGCTGCTGCATTGGGATCAATCAACTTATATGCCGGCCAAAGGTGCAAGTGCCAGAGGCCGCCAGTTAGCTACACTTAAACAAATATCCCACGAAAAATTTACAGATCCAAAAATAGGTGAACTCCTAGAAGACTTGCGTTTCTACGAACAAACCCTGCCCTACGACTCCACCGCAGCCAGCCTGATCCGCATCGCCCGCAGAGACTACGATCGCGCCTCCAGAGTCCCCGCAACCTTCATGTCCGCACTCTGCCGCCACCAAGCCGACTGCTACGAAGCTTGGGCCGCGGCCAGGGCAGCCAACAACTTCGCAGCCGTTGAGCCATATCTCGAAAAAACCCTAGAATTAAGCAGGCAATACGCCGATTTTTTTCCCGGCTACGAACACATTGCCGATCCTTTGATCGATCGTAGCGACTACGGCATGAAAGTATCCCTGTTGCGCCCGCTTTTCGCCAAACTGCGTCAAGAATTAGTGCCGATAGTCGAAGCCATCACCTCGCAACCTCCCGCCGACGACTCCTGCTTGCACCAAGACTTCCCAGAATCCCAGCAACTAGAATTCACCCGTAAAGTCGTAGAACGCATGGGGTACGACTTCCAACGGGGACGGCAAGACACCACCCTGCACCCGTTCATGACCAACTTCTCCATAGACGACGTGCGAATTACCACCCGCGTCTATGAAGACCACCTGGATCAAGCACTCTTCAGCAGCATCCACGAAGCTGGACACGCCCTCTACGAACTCGGAAATTCCCCGGAATTTGAAGGCACTCTTCTGGCAGGTGGCATTTCCTCCGGCGTCCACGAAAGTCAATCGCGACTTTGGGAAAATATGGTCGGGCGCAGCCGCGGTTTTTGGGAATGTTTCTACCCGCAACTCCAAGGCATATTTTTGCGACAGTTGGGACACGTATCCACTGACGCATTTTACCGGGCAATTAACAAAGTCTCGCGATCGCTCATCCGCACTGACGCTGACGAAGTAACCTACAACCTCCACGTCGCCATCCGCTTTGACCTAGAATTGGCAATGGTAGAGGGAAAACTAGCAGTCCGAGACCTCCCTGAAGCCTGGAACGAACGCTATAGAACCGACATCGGCGTTGTCCCCGCCACAGACAGCGAAGGCGCGATGCAAGATGTTCACTGGTATGTTGGTACGATCGGCGGAATGTTCCAAGGTTACACCCTCGGCAACTTGATGAGCGCCCAATTCTACGAAACAGCAGTAAAACTCAATCCTGAAATTCCCGTAGAAATAGAACAAGGCAATTTTACCGTACTCCACGACTGGCTAAAACAAAACATCTACCAGCACGGCCGCAAATATACCGCTGTCGAATTGATCGATCGCGTTACCGGTTCACCTTTAACTATCGATCCCTTTATCCGCTACATTCGCCACAAATACGGGGAATTTTATGTCATTTGAGGGATAGCAATGTAAAATTGCAGGCTTTTAAATTACCTAAAAAAAACAGGCGATACTAACTTGTATCGCCCCCCCCCTTAGAGCGAATCTCAAAGAAGATATAAAATTAAGGGGCTACCTATATCAGAACTGTTTCAGGCTGTTATGGCCAGCGACAAATAATCCGACTTGCGTCAGTTTGCCAGCAATTGACGCGCTTTGGGCAACAAATATTTGCTGCGAAACGATATAGTTAACACTTTTGTTGCCTACTGCACCAAATAGGAAAAGCCCGAACAGTTTTATCAATCTTCCCTAAATTCAACGTATTGCCGCCGGGAGTCAACGAAAGTGTGTACTTTCCCTACACGCGGATAGAAGACCGGGTGCAAGGCGATCGCGATCGGCCGGGCGAACTGCTGTTTACTCTAGAAGACCGCGAACAAGTCTTTGGGAAACTCGACGACCCGCAAAAGCGCCCTTTATTTTCGATGGCCCGGCTCGATCGCATTAAAAACCTGACAGGCTTATACCAATTCACTATGAAGGTACACTAAATGTAGGCTAAAAGTAGAGGAGATGTAATATGGCCAACAAATTTAAGGT
>NZ_JAUBRP010000079.1:0-3741 GCF_036701935.1 Microcoleus sp. M2_D5
ACCTTAAATTTGTTGGCCATATTACATCTCCTCTACTTTTAGCCTACATTTAGTGTACCTTCATAGTGAATTGGTATGACCACCAATCCTTCCCTGGAAAGATTCGTGAAATTCTATCTAGAAAATTCTTGGAAATGGGTAGATGGTGTGGGCTATGTGGCGTTACCTGATGAAGCTTATGTGAAAACTAAGCAAAAATTTGAGCGCCGTGAAACGGGAACAAAATTCAAAAAAGCCAAACCCGGTGAACCAATTACTAACTTTATTTAAGGAGGAAATCTCAAGGTCATGACCCTAACTCCTAGTTCCTTTGATGACTCGCTTTTCGCTGCGGATGACCTCTTGCTTAAGAAGTCTTCGGAAGATGTCCCAGAAAAGATTATTGGTGCGGTTTTATTTGCCTGTGCCTTCGTGTCCGTTGCCACAACCTTTGGTATTGTGTGGATCATTTTCCAAGAGACTGTGGGTTTTTTCCAAGAAGTTTCTTTAGCCCAGTTTTTTCTGGATACCCGATGGACTCCCCTGTTTGCCGAACCCCATTTTGGCATCTGGCCGCTGCTGGACGGGACGTTTTTAACCTCTGCGATCGCTATGGCTGTGGCGGTTCCCTTGGGGTTGTCTTCAGCCATTTACCTGAGTGAATATGCCCAACCGAAAGTGGCAGCCGTGTTACGCCCTGCTGTGGAGTTATTGGGGGGAATTCCCACAGTAGTTTATGGTTACTTTGCTTTGCTGTTTGTCACTCCGGTTCTGCGGCATCTTTTCCCCTTAGAGATTTTTAATGCCCTCAGCGCTGGGTTAATGATGGGCATTATGATCACCCCCACCGTCGGTTCCATCAGCTTAGATGCCCTTCAATCGGTTCCCCGTTCTCTGCGGGAAGGTTCCTATGCCTTGGGCATTACCAAACTAGAAACCATTTTTAAAGTGGTGCTTCCGGCAGCCTTGTCTGGGATTATGGCTTCGATTATTTTAGGCCTTTCCCGCGCAGTGGGAGAAACTATGACCGTTCTGATTGCGGCTGGATCGCAGCCTCGCCTCACTTTGAATTTCATGGAATCCGTCGCCACCCTTACCGCTTTTATGGCGGAGATTTCGGGGGGAGATAGTCCCAGGGGTAGCCTCAGTTTTAAGACTTTGTATGCGGTGGGAGCAGTTCTGTTCGTGATTACATTGTCTCTCAATATGGCCAGCTTCTGGATTTCTAGTCGCTTTAAGGAAAAATACGACTGATTGCTATGGTTAAATCAACTCGAACAAACAATTCCGTCAACACTGCTGAATTTACCGATAACCTAGAACGCCGAGAAGCGATCGGTAAAGTCTTTGAGTATCTATTCTTAATTGGGTTACTCATCGGTTTATTTGTCCTCGCCTTACTGGTTCTTAATATCCTTCATGATGGACTTGGCAGATTGCTAACACCGGGGTTTCTCGCGGAAACGCCTTCCCGTTTTGCCGAACGCGGAGGTATCCGTCCAGCCATTATTGGGAGTTTCTTTCTGGGACTAATCGTCCTTCTGGTTGCGGTTCCCATTGGGGTAGGGGCTGCTTTGTACCTAGAGGAATATGCCCCTAAAAAGTGGTGGACTGCCGTGATTGAGATAAATATCGGGAATTTAGCGGGGATTCCTTCTATTGTCTACGGCTTACTGGGTTTAGGGGTCTTTAACTATTTACTAGGGTTTGGGCCTACCTTGATTTCGGGGGCATTAACCCTTGCCCTATTATCTCTACCTGTGATTATCGTCACGGCGAGGGAGGCCATCCGCGCCGTTCCCGATTCCCTGAGAAATGCTTCCTATGGACTGGGAACTACCAAATGGCAAACCATTCAACACCATGTCTTACCCTATGCCATTCCGGGAATTCTTACGGGGGTGATTATTTCTGTCTCCCGCGCCCTTGGGGATGCTGCTTCTTTGGTGGTCGTGGGTGCTGTCAGTTTTCTCACGTTTAATCCGGGTTTGTTCCAACGATTTATGGCGTTACCGATTCAAATTTTCAGCTATATTACTCGTCCTGAACCGGGGTTTGCCAATGCAGCCGCAGCGACGATTATTGTGCTGATTATCTTGATTTTGGCGCTTAATGCCGTCGCTATCTATCTGCGTCAACGCTATTCCAGCCATTAATTAACTTGAATTGTCGAGATTAAGGAGACCATTTCAGATGACTAACAGTCAGGCCCACCTCAGCACGGATGATAGCGTGTTTGATGCAGAAGGCATAAAGGTTTATTACAGTGGCTTTTTAGCCCTTGTCGATGTCTATATCAAAATTCCCCGTCAAAAAATTGTGGCCTTTATCGGCCCTTCAGGCTGCGGCAAAAGTACCTTATTGCGTTGCTTCAATCGCATGAATGATTTAATCCCTGCTGCCAAGGTGGAAGGGAAACTCATTTACCGCAGCCGTAATATTTACGATCCGCAAGTGAATCCCGTCAAATTGCGGCGACAGGTGGGAATGGTGTTTCAAAGGCCGAATCCGTTTCCCAAGAGCATTTATGAAAATATTGCCTATGCCCCCAGAACCAACGGTTATCAAGGAAATCTGGATGAATTAGTGGAATCTTCCCTCAGACAAGCAGCTCTCTGGAATGAGGTCAAGGATAAGCTGAAAGATAAAGGAACAGCATTATCTGGGGGACAACAACAACGGCTTTGTATTGCCCGCGCGATCGCTATGAAGCCCGATGTCTTATTGATGGATGAACCTTGCTCTGCTCTCGACCCCATTTCTACGCGACAGGTCGAAGAACTGTGCTTAGAACTTAAGGAACGATACACAATTATTACGGTGACTCACAATATGCAACAAGCGTCAAGAATCGCGGATTGGACGGCATTTTTCAATACAGAAACGGACGATCTAGGCAAACGACGCGGCAAATTGGTGGAGTTTGGTCCCACTGAACAAATTTTCGGTTCTCCCCAAACCAAAGAAGCCGAAGAGTACATTAGCGGACGCTTTGGTTAAACGCAAGTGTCAGATTTAGGCGTTACGCATTGTCAGCAATGACATTACCTTCTGGGCCAATACTCCGGACTGTTTTTGGAACGATACTACAAGCTTTACTGCTGTAAGTGGAACCAGAGACTCCGGAGCTGCGTTACCAGGAAGGGCCTGGTAACGAGTATAATTCACCGAGGAATGTGCGCGGGTCGCACCCTAGAAATTAAGCGCTGAAGTATTTGGCTGCTGGGTGATAGGTGATAATTGCGGTTGTTGATTGTTCGGGATAAAGTTGTTCGCTTTCATCCATGTAGAGGTTGATACGATCGCACTTTAACAATTCCAGTTGCTTGTACTGATCCGCCATATTCGGACAAGCGGGATAGCCGAAACTGTAACGCGAACCGCGATATCTTTGCGCTAGCATATCGCGAATGTTGTCCGGTTCTTCGCTACCAAATCCCAATTCCCGCCGAATTCGCGCGTGAGTCCATTCTGCTACGGCTTCCGCTGTCTGTACCGCTAATCCGTGAAAGTAGAGATAGTCGGTATATTGATTGTTAGCAAATAGCTTTTGCGCGTACTCTGTAGCAATTTCTCCCACTGTCGCTACTTGCATCGGAAATACATCGATTTTACCCGATTCTTTCGGCGCGAAGAAGTCGGCAATGCACAGCCTGCGCGCCGATTTTTGCCGGGGAAATGTGAATGTTGCAGTCACAGGCAAGATGCCTGTGCCACTTTCTGTTGCAGTCACAGGCAAGATGCCTGTGCCACTTTCTGTTG
>NZ_JAUBRP010000079.1:3841-28418 GCF_036701935.1 Microcoleus sp. M2_D5
TGTTGCAGTCACAGGCAAGATGCCTGTGCCACTTTCTGTTGCAGTCACAGGCAAGATGCCTGTGCCACTTTCTGTTGTGGGGTGGGCATCTTGCCCGCCACTGATTGTTGTTGGCCCGCCATTCATAATTTGCGGGTCGTACAAATGCAGGGAATTGCCTTCAGCTTGACAGGGAAAATACCCGTAAATTGCTTGCGGCTGCAGTAATTTTTCGGTGATAATTTTGTGTTTCCATTCCTCCAAAATCGGATAAACTTTCTCAGCTAAGAAAGCATCGTATTCTTCCCGCGATTGGTCTTTGGGCTTGCGGAACTGCCACTGACCGGCAACTAAGGCTTGCAAATCTAAGTGCCAGAAAATTTCCTCAAAGGGGATGTCTTCCGGCTGCAACAGTTTTGTTCCCCAGAAAGGAGGAGTCGGGCGATCGATATCTGCTGCAACTGCTTCGGATCGCCTGGTATCTATCACCACAGGAGTGTCTGCTTTGTTGGAATCTTCTACAGAAGTTTCGGGCGCAGCTTTAGCTTCTTTAACCGCCCCATTATCATCCTCGATTTCATCTAAAAATCCTTGCAAGTCTTCCCATTTACCAGCAGATTTTGCTGGCATCAGTTTGTCCATAAAGTGCAAGTCAGAAAACGCATCTTTGCCGTAAACAACTTTACCTTTGTAAGTATTTTGGCAGTCTTCATGAACAAACTTGGGAGTCAAAGCCGCGCCGCCCAAAATTACGGGGACGGTGATTCCTTTCTGGTTGAATACTTCCAGATTTTCTTTCATAAATGCGGTGGATTTTACCAGCAAGCCACTCATGGCAATACAGTCGGCTTTGTGCTTTTCGTAGGCTTCGATGATATTGTCAACCGACTGTTTAATACCCAAGTTAATCACTCGGTAGCCGTTGTTTGATAGGATAATATCAACTAAGTTTTTGCCGATGTCGTGAACGTCGCCTTTGACAGTAGCGATGATAAATGTGCCTTTGGCGTTGTCCCCGGATTCGGACTTTTCCATGTACGGTTCTAAATAGGCAACTGCCGCTTTCATTGTTTCTGCCGACTGCAATACAAATGGCAGTTGCATTTGTCCAGAACCGAACAATTCTCCGACTACTTTCATGCCGTCTAGCAAGAAGGTATTGATAATGTCGAGGGGCTGATAGGTTTCTAATGCTTTGGCGAGTTGGATGTCGAGCCCAATGCGTTCGCCGTCGATGATGTGCTGCTTGAGGCGTTCTTCTACCGGGAGGCTGGCGTCTTCTGTCCGATCGCGCTTGGTAGTTTTGCCCGCAAACACCGTTGTCAGCTCGCCCAAGGGGTCGTAAACGCAAATTTCGCCGTCAAACTCCCGTTCGTCGTAAATCAGTTTACGGCAGATTTCTTGGTGTTTGGGGTCGATTTTTGCCAGAGGCAAAATCTTATTGGCGCTGACAATTGCCGAGTCCATTCCCGCTTGCATTGCTTCGTGCAAAAACATGGAATTCAAAACTTGCCGCGCCGCCGGATTCAAGCCGAAGGAAATATTAGAAACTCCTAAAATTACGTGACAACCGGGCAATTCTTGGCGAATGCGGCGGATGGATTCGATGGTGGCTTTGCCGTTTTTTCTGTCTTCTTCAATCCCGGTGGAAATTGGCAATGCTAGGGTGTCAAAAAAGATTTCCTGCGCGGGAATTCCGTAGGCGACGGCGGCGTTATATGCGCGTTGGGCGATCGCAAATTTTTTGTCTGCGGTTCTCGCCATTCCGTCTTCATCAATTGTACCGATAACTAGGCCCGCGCCGTATTTTTTGGCCAACTCTAAAACTTGATAAAAACGCGGTTCTCCGTCTTCGTAGTTAGTGGAATTCAGCAAACATTTGCCGCCCGCAACTTTTAAGCCTGCTTCCATCTTTTCCCATTCTGTGGAATCCAGCATTAAAGGGAGAGTGGCATTTGTCACAACGCGGGAAACTAATTCTTTCATGTCTCGCACGCCGTCGCGGCCGACATAATCAACGTTGATATCGAGAATGTGCGCGCCTTCTCGCACTTGTTCCCTAGCCATTGCTACTAAACCATCCCAGTCTTCGGCGTTTAGCAAATCGCGGCATTTTTTGGAACCGCTGGCGTTGAGTCTTTCGCCGACAATTAAGAAGGAATTCTCTTGTTCGTAGGGTTGGGCGCTATAAATTGAAGCGGCGGATGGTTCCCAAGTAATTTCGCGGATTTTGGGTGTCAGAGTTTTGCCAATTTCTGATAGTTCGCGGATGTGATCGTAGCGGGTGCCGCAGCAGCCGCCGATGACTTGCACGCCTAAGTCTTCGACAAAGCGCATCAAGGCCATTTTTAATTCTATTGGCGTGAGTTTGTAGTGCGCGTGGCCGCCGATGTTTTCGGGTAAACCGGCGTTTGGAACGCAGGAAACGACGAAGGGCGAATGTTCGGAAAGGTATTTGACGTGTTCTGCCATGCGATCGGGCCCGGTGGCACAATTTAATCCTAAGATATCTATGGGGTACGGCTGCAAAATGGCGAGGGCGGCGCTGATGTCGGAACCGACTAACATTGTGCCGGTGGCTTCCATTGTGACTGATACCATTAACGGAATTCGCGCACCTTTTTTCTTAAATACTTCTTCAATGGCATTTAATGCTGATTTAATTTGCAGAACATCTTGACAAGTTTCGACAATAAATAAGTCAGCGCCGCCGTCATAAAGTCCTTCTGCTTGTTCGGTAAAAGCGGCGGTGAGTGTGTCAAAATCAATGTGTCCTAATGTTGGCAATTTGGTGCCTGGCCCGATCGATCCTGCGACAAATCTCGGTTTTTCTGCTGTGGAAAATTCGGCGGCGATACCCTTGGCGAGTTCGGCGGCAGTTTTGTTGAGATAATATGCTTTATCTGCCAAATCGTATTCGGCGAGTACGATGGAAGCGCCGCCAAAGGTGTCTGTTTCGATGACATCGGCCCCTGCTTCGAGGAATCCCCGGTGCACGTTGGCGACGGCTTCGGGTTTGGTGTGGACGAGATATTCGTTGCAGCCTTCGTATTCTTTGCCGCCAAAGTCTTCTGCGGTGAGGTTTTGGACTTGCAGGTTGGTTCCCATTGCGCCGTCGAAGACGATGACGGGGCGCGAGGGGTGGTGGAGGCGATCGAGGAATCTGCTATTCATAAGCGGTAAAAAAACGCAGGTGCTATATATTTACAATTTTATCTATTGTGCAATATTGTCAACAATTATGTGAGTGTTGGCAAATGGTTAATTACTGAAGGATTTAATGCGGCTGACAATAGTTCGTAGGCCGGGGCCGGGGCGTAGCCATCGTACCTGGAATTTTAGCGATCGTCCTGGATTCTTGTCAAAATTCTGTTGTGGGCGAGGCTGCGGCGGGAAAACTGGCGACTTGCGAGGGATTTTTTCGCTGAGGATCGCGAATTAAATAACTTACAATTTTAATTGTTATTGTGGGATGGGCGTCCCGCCCGTCCACTCATGACGGGCTATAAGATCCCATTCCACTTTCAAGAGTGGAAGTTATTTAATTCTCATTCCTTAACTGCTGACGAATTTTGCGAAAATGCGATCGGCACAAATAAACGAGTTATATAGCAATCCTAAATGACTCATTTATTTTTACCCAACCCCAACCCACCCCAAACCCGCTGGGAGTCCGTAATAAATTCACAAATGAGCAGACGATTCCTATATAACCAAAGCATTACAATTTCTTTCTTATCCTTTTGTTGGAAGCTCTTTTAGGCAGTCGCTTAATTTCACTTTCGTCTCCTTGAACTTCTAGTTGTTTAATATTTTCTTCTACTTCTTCTATAATTTCTAAATCAATAGTTTCCACATTGCCAGTGCTGATTTCTTTCTCTTCCTCAATCTCCGCGGCATTGTGTTGATTGGCGATTAACTGCCCCGCTAACCCAGAACCTTGAACAGAAAATTCTTCGATTTGTTGAATAATTTCAGCTTCTCCAATCTCTTGCTCAATTTCCGCCGCTAAATCTTCCTCGGTAGCAGGAAAGTTATCAATTTCTTGACTAATTTCAGTTTCTCTGATTTGCTTTTCTACTAGCTGCATTGATAACTGCTGCTTTTCCCTTAACAATTCCTCAACCTTAGTTCCAAGCATTCTAATCTGTTCGTTGAGAACGCGAATTTCTCGGTTTTGCTGCTGAATCATTTCTTCGGCATCAGCAAGAGTTCGATTTCTCTCTAATATCACCTCATTTTTAGTTTCTAATTCCAAAGCGCTCATAGCCGCTTTAATTACATTATAAAAATGCGGCTTAGACACATCAACTTGTTTAGCATTATGGCGACTTTTTCCCAAAAGTCCAATCTTTTGTCCTTGCTTAACAGCCAAAACAAAACCTTGATGATTTTTTATTTTTAATTCTTTGACAAAATCTACTTGAACTAAACTGCAAATATATTTGTGACAGTCAAAATAAAATTCTGCTTTCATAAAAAAGCACCCCTTTCTGCTACAGTCCCGCAGAATTATAGCACGAACAGAGTTTTTGCGGTAAATAAAAAGAAATAAATAATCGATCTCCCATTTTTGTCAAAACAAAACTTCATCATCAACCAGACCTTCCGGGAACTCTACCACACCCGCAATCAACTTCCAACAAGGGTCATCTCCCTCCCAATCATCCGGCCGCCAAGGCATACTCAAACTCACTGTTACCAAACAAGCTTTTTGCGGTAGATACCCCAATTCTAACTTTCTAATAAACACCGGATCGGTAATTGTTGCAGTCAATCTTTGACCATGCTGCGTGACAATAGATCCTTCCCATTTATTACCACCTTCAAATCTTTGACTTAGCTTTTTTACCGTAAATCTTACTGCTTTGACTAATTGCAAAGTTAGGCGATCGCACCTTGGCAAAGACTGGATATATTCCACCGTAACATATCGCAAATCGTTGTGCAAAATATATTCTTGACTCTGGCAATATTTCAGCAAATATGCTGGCGGAACTTTCCCTACTTGCCGCCATTTTCCCGGTAAAACAGAAAGATTTTCACACTCAAAGCCAAAGTCAGGCCCCGTCTTAGCCAGAGGAATTTCTAGAACATCTAACAACGCGGGTTCCAGTCTATTTATCTGCCGCATTTCTTTAGGAATTTGGCCATCTGGTAAGTCTGAAACAGGACGCACCCACTTACCTTGAAGTTCATTAATTCCGGCTATGCACCTGTCGCCGCGTTTCCAGGAATTAGCGAGACAAATTATCCGAGTCATTCGATTTTAGATTTTAGATTTTAGATTTTAGATTAGTGGTAGGGTGCGTCAGACGAAGCTCTAGGACGATGAGTGAAAATCTCCTATCTGACGCACCTTACTAAATATTAAAGATGATTAATTGTGACATTTTTCCACTTCTTGCTGAGATATTCAGCAACTAAGCGGCGGTGACAATTATGAGGTTTTGGTTCGCTACAAAGCAGACACCCGCAGTCTAAAATATCCGATGAAACCTTGTGTTCAATTTGTCTATCGCCCATCAACTCCAAAAACTTCTGTTCATAAACATCCCAATCTCCCTTTTTCTTTTTATAATCATCCAAAATATCTTGAGTTGGCGCTAAATCCAGAATGTGAAGGTACTCAATATTGCCAATGGTTCGCAAAAAATACTCTAAATCTTTCCGCTTAGCAAAACCTGCCAACTGCGACACATTATTCAGCCGCGTATCTATCACCCTGCAGACTCCCGCTTTCATCAAAGTATCAAAAAACTGCTCGGCGCTTTTTTGAGTAAAACCAATTGTAAATAAATTAATTGCTTTCTTTTGTGACATAAGCGATTTCCAATCCGTGACGATAATAAGCTGTTTCTAAATCAACTATTTCCTGTTTAACTTGAGGCTCTAATTCAAACAAGCTTAGCTGAATTGGCTCATTATTTTTTTTGCCTTTGTTAAACTTGCTCAAAAGTCTTTCTTCTAAATGTTGGTGCGATTCTAAATTTCCATCTGAAAGAATGTGATTGATTTGTAAATTAAATTCTCTGAGTTTCTGGCAAACTAAAATAGTCCTATGACACGTAATCGGGTCTTTTTCCGCACACATTAAACTGATTTTATAATTGGCTGCGCCTTTGAGCAAGCGCTGAATTCCTTCGGAAAATAGAGGAGTTGCTGCTATGCGATCGTATAAAGCTTTACCGCTAGTATCGTAGCAGCTTAAATCCTCTGGTCTCGCGCCCAACTCTTTGCCTAAAAAAACATATTGAATGCCAACACTTGACAGAGAAGCTTTAATTTCTGATTTATTAAAATGAGGTAAATAGCGGCTAAAAGGATGCGATCGCACGTCCGCAACCGCCGTAATTCCGTGTTGTTGCAGCAGCAAAACAAACGCTTCAATACTCAGATTGGAGTGCCCGATCGTAAATAATTCCATTGCTTCGATCTTACTATTCCGTCTTTGCCTTGCGGATGAAAGTTTGTGTAGCCAAATTCTGGCAATTGGTAGACTTCAAGCTGTAGGTTTCTTTAGCAACTTTTGAATCACAAGTTGCACAGCTAGCAGCATCAAACCCAAAGATGCAAAAGCAAAAACACCCGCCCCCAAAGCCACAATCCCCATGACTAAAGTTCGCACAGCCGCGCCAATATTAATCGCAGTCACATTGTCAGAATGAATGGGCGAATTTGCAAAAGTTTGGACGATCGACAAAGTTAGCGCGTACAAAGCCGCCGCAAACCCGCCCGCGATCAGCGAACCCATCACGCACCGCAAAATCGTCGGCGGCGTGGAAGATGCAGAGGTTGCATCTCCAGCCGAACTCAGAGGTTTAGAAGTAGAATTGGGATTAGTTAAATCAGTCATGGCGATTTTAGATTTTAGATTTTAGATTTTAGATTTCTGGTTAATTTACCAAAACTAAAATCGGTGTTCATGACATATTATCAGTTCTTCGATCTCAATCGACTCTGCGAAAAGTTAGATTAATCTTTACCCTCGCCTGTTAGACAGGTTTAACGGGGGATCGCGATCGCACCCTCTTCGAGTTACACCCTCGAAATCGGCGGTTTCGTCTCGTTTCCCTCCGAAAAAATCTGAATCCCAGTATTGCTAAACTGTGCTACCCAAAAATCCAAATCTGGAGAGGCGATCGCACTTTTAACCCGTTCCAAAACCTGCTGAGCCTGCTGTGAAGACTCCGCCAGCGCAAACACCGTCGGCCCGGAACCCGACATCATAGTTCCCAAAACCCCCGCCGATTCAAAAGCCTCCCGCAACTGCAACACCTGCGGATACACGGGCAAAGCAACTTTTTCTAAATCGTTGTGCAGCAATTGACCAATTTTCGATCGATCTTTTTGGGCGATCGCCCCCACCATCGGGCCCGAATGCAGCCGTTGCCGGCGGCACTCCAAATCTTCCGCTGCACAATAGGAACTACTGAACTGCTGGCGATAAGTTTGATACGACCATGCCGTAGAAATACTGAGGTTGCGGTACTTTGCCAAAACCACAAAAAAGCCACCCAAATCAGGCAGCGGCGACAGTTTATCTCCGCGACCGGTTGCCAAAGCCGTACCTCCCGCAATGCAAAAAGGCACATCCGAACCCAAAGTTCCCCCCAACTCTTGCAACTCCGACTGAGTAAGTCCCAATTGCCACAGCAAATCCATCCCGACTAAAACCGCCGCCGCATTGGCCGAACCGCCGGCAAGCCCCGCCGCCACAGGAATCTGCTTGTGAATGGCAATCTCGACTCCGCCGTATTTCGCCAAAGCATCGGGGAATTGCTTCGCCAACAAATCGGCCGCCCGGTAGGCCAAGTTATTCTTATCAGGAGGGACTTGCGGGTGATCGCAGCGCACGCGAATCGTGTCCGTACCGATCGCGCGCAAGTCAATTCGATCGGCTAAATCTATGCTTTGAAGTACCATCGCCAGTTCGTGATATCCGTCGGGGCGATCGCCTATGATTTCCAAATACAGATTGATTTTTGCTGAAGCTAACAGAGAATATGAACGCATAGGTGATTAAGCCGCAGGTGAAAGAAACCCCTGGTTGAAATTAATTGACACCAGTCCGAGTCCATTTTCTCACAACTCAAAGGAAATATTATGCAGGAAATGTGGAAAACTTTTTTTACTTCCGGGCCATTTATTCCTCACGGCCACTGCTATCTCTGGCATACCCCATTAGTCTGGCTTCACCTAGCCTCAGATTCAATCATTGCACTCGCGTATTTCTCGATCCCAATTACATTGGTTTATTTTATTTCCAAACGCGAAGATTTGCCATTTAATTGGATTTTTGGCCTGTTTGGAGCCTTTATCGTCGCCTGTGGCATCACTCACATATTTGAACTGTGGACACTTTGGCATCCTACCTATTGGCTTTCCGGAACAATGAAAGCAATTACTGCCCTTATTTCCTTTGCTACAGCCATACTTTTGGTAGACTTAATGCCTCAAGCCCTAGCACTTCCCAGTCCCGCCCAGTTAGAATCCGCCAACAGACTCCTAGAAGCTGAAATTATCTAGCGCCAATTAGTCGAAGCTGCAATAAAAATAGCTAAATAAGAATTAGAAATTCGAGTTGAGGAACGCACCGCAGAGTTAAAGTCTCAAACTCAACATTTAGAATTGGCAAACCGACTCCTCGCATCGGAAATTATCTAGCGCCAATTAGCCGAAGCTGCACTAAAAAAAGCTAAAGAAGAATTAGAAATCCGAGTTGAGGAACGCACCGCAGAATTGAAGTTTCAAACTCAACAGCTCGAACAAGCATTGTCTGAATTGAAGCAGGCTCAATCAAAGCTAATTCACAGCGAAAAAATGTCATCTTTGGGGCAATTAGTCGCTGGGGTTGCTCATGAAATCAACAATCCGATTAACTTTATTTACGCGAATGTTACTCACGCTCGCGAGTATGCCGATAGTTTGCTAGAATTGGTGAATATCTATCAAGAACAGTATCCGAATCCCCTACCCACACTTAAAGAAAAACTCCAGTCTGTAGATTTAGATTTTATTATCTACGATCTACCCAAAATATTAATTTCTATGAAAAACGGGGCCGATCGCATTTTTGGTATTGTCAAGTCGCTGCGAGTTTTTTCGCGCCATGACGAAGCAGAAATGAAATTAGCCGACGTTCACGAAGGAATTGACAGCACACTCATGATTTTGCAAAGCAGATTGAATGCTAAGCCCGGTTTGGCGAATATTCAAGTTATCAAACAATATGGCAATTTACCCCGAATAGAGTGCTATCCCGGACAGCTAAATCAAGTATTTATGAATATCATTGCTAATGCTATTGATGCTTTAGAAGAGGACAGCCACCGCGAGTCGATTGCAGCCAATGAAGCTAATCCCCGCAGCATCAAAATTTATACCAAAGTTTTAGACACTCAAGTGGTAGAAATCCGAATTAGCAACAACGGGCCAGAAATAACAGAATCGGTGATGAAGCAGTTATTTAATCCATTTTTTACCACTAAACCAGTAGGTAAAGGCACGGGATTGGGTTTATCGATTGGCTATCAAATTATCACAGTAAGACATAAAGGCGAATTGCAGTGTATTTCTGCACCGGGTCAAGGTGCAGAATTTATTATTAAAATTCCGATTAGCCTGCAATAAAGCTTTAAAAATGCACAAAAAACCTAATTTAAACAATTTGTAGTCAGGCAGGAGAGTCGTTTTTCATAAATAAGACTTACGCACGATTGTTGAGAAACCGGGTTTTTTTACGAAAAGACTCGTTGTAGACCGCAGATTCGGTAAAAAACCCGGTTTCTGGGCCCCGATGACTCGTTGTAGACCGCAGATTCGGTAAAAAACCCGGTTTCTGGGCCCCGATGGTAAGTCCTGATAAAAAAAGAATTCCCAGATACGCCACTTCTTTAAGAATTCTGGTATCTAACACACTCCTGAGCTTCAAACATCGCACATAATATTATTGCTCAACTTTACCCATTGCTCCACGCTTAAATCTTCAGCGCGAGATTGAGGATTTATCTGTAACTCTTCTAACAATTGAACCAGTTTATCTAAGTCCACAGCCCCTTTCAAATTGTTTCGCAGCATCTTGCGCTTGCTACCAAAACCCAACTTAACTAAATTCTCCAAATAGCGCGGATTAACCGCCGCAGTTTCTATCTGTCTGGGAAGCAGCCGCACGACAGCAGAATCGACTTTTGGTGGAGGAAAAAAGTCTTTAGACGGCACATCGCAAATTAACTCGCATTCTGCTAAATACTGCACCCGCACCGACAAAGCGCCAAAAGCTGTCGAACCCGGTTTAGCGTAAAGCCTTTGGGCTACTTCTTTCTGCACTAACAGCACGATCGCATCGAAGGGTTTAGCCGCAGGAACAGATATTGTTCCCAGTAGTTTTTGCAGAATCGGGCCGGTAATATTATAAGGAATATTGGCAACAACTTTATTGGGATTTTGGAATTTGGGAAATGCTGTTAGTTCAGCATCTAAGTCCATTTCCAGGAAGTCGCCTTGCAGCAGTAAAAAATTGTCGGTTTTGCCGAGTTGTTTGGCTAGCTTGAGACACAAATCTCGATCGATCTCCACAGCAACAACAGACTCAGCCGCACGCAGCAAGCGTCGAGTCAAAATCCCCGTGCCCGGCCCAATTTCCAGGACGCGATCGCCATCCAAAGAAGCCGCTTTCACAATCTTATCTAAGGCTTTCTCGCTTTTGAGCCAATGTTGAGCAAACTGTTTCCGGGGTCTGGTCGATCGCATTTTTTGAATTGTTGGAGAAATCTTAGCCTGTCATTCTATCACAGCTCAATATCTTTTCCCAACCTACGGTGATGTTTATTTTTGTTAACATGGGTTGAATTAACCAAAAAACTTGGGCACTATAGTAAAGATAAACGATAAAAAATAAATTTATTTCTTCCCAAATTACCAACAGCACGACACCGAAGTCACGGATACACGGATAGCAGTTTTTCCAAACAACCAATAACCAATAACCAATAATAAATAACCAACAACCAATTACCATTTCCCCAAAAATGAAATTCCAACGAGTATTTGGTACATTACCCAAAACCACAGCCAGCGCCCCCGGCAGAGTAAACCTGCTGGGCGAACACACAGACTACAACGATGGATTTGTACTTCCAACTGCGATTCCCCAACGCACAACAGTACAAATCGGCTTCAGCAGCGACGATCGCCACCATTTTTATTCAGCAGAATATGACGAGCTCATAAATTATTCAGACGACGATACCATACCGCAAAAATTCGTCACTTATATCTGTGGCTGCCTCAGACTTTTAGAAAAAGAAGGATACAAAATACCGCCAATAAATCTCTACATTACCTCGACTGTGCCGATCGGAGCCGGTTTGTCCAGCAGCGCCGCTTTAGAAATAGCCACCCTCAGAGGAGTGCGCGCCCTACTGAACCTCCCCATAGACGACGTGCGGCTAGCTCAAATCGGACAGCAAGTCGAAATCCGATATGCCGGCTTGAACTGCGGCATCATGGATCAAATGGCGTCGAGTTTAGCAGACACCAACACCATGCTATTTATCGACACCCGCAGCCTCGAATGCCGCCCGATACCTTTCCCCGCAAACACAGAAATTTTAATAATTGACAGTGGCGAAAGCCACCAACTAGCAGCAGGAAGCGGCTACAACCAGCGGCGCGCCGAGTGCGAGGAATCCGCGCGGATATTGGGAGTTAAAGCTCTCAGGGATATCGCCGACCCCCAAGCTGTCGAAGTATTGCCGGAACCTCTCAGAAAGCGAGCGCGACACGTCGTTACCGAAAACAACCGCGTGCTCGAAGCGGTAAAATCTTTGCCAGCAGAGCGTTTTGGCGAGTTAATGAATGCTTCCCACGCGAGTCAGCGCGACGACTACGAAGTTTCGACACCGGCAGTAGACACGCTGGCAGCCATCTTGCAGTCAATCCCCGGAGTCTTCGGCGCAAGGCTGACGGGCGGAGGTTTTGGAGGTGCTTGCGTAGCGCTGGTGGAGAGTGGGAAAGCCGGTGTTATTGCATCAGAGGCGATCGATCGCTACCAGCGCGCAGGTTATAGCGGCCGTGTTTTGGTTCCCGAAGTTAAAGTGAGGAATGAGAATTAAATACAGCGGTTCTCAAAAAAGTACAATGCGTGATGGTTCTTGTGGGATGGGCGTCCCGCCCGTCCTTTCTGGACGGGCGGGACGCCCATCCCACTTTCAAGAGTGTAAATTATTTATTTCACGATCCTTAATTCTTAACGCCAGAACTATCTCCCGACAGGGAAGGCCAGCGCACAGTCACGATTACCGAATCTTCCTCAGCCGACCAATAATGAGGCACTCCCGGCAGCCAGAGAGCATAATCTCCTTCGCGAGAAAGCAAGATTTCTTGCTCTGGAAATTGCAGGCGAAACCGGCCTTTTACCAGGATAGAAAGCGTCGTGGCTTCCGCATTTACCGCCCACTGAGTCCTACAATCTCCGGCGGGGTGAGTGCCCCATTTTACCTCTAACACAGAAGTCGATCGCGCGTCGTCTTCCGGCGTCATAAAGTGACCCGCAAACCAACCGCCGCGACTTGCACCTTCAGCGCCCGCATTTCCGAAAACCACTTGAGATGACATCAGCTAATCAGGTAAACAACAAAGATGCTTATATCTGACATATTGCACCATTTTCCATCAGCTTTTTAGGGGCGGGCAGGATGCCCACCCTACAAGAAATTGACTTTTTGTGGAACAGGCATCTTGCCTGTTCTGAGAATTGTGCAAGATGTGAGTTAAATCGGGGGGAGTAATCTAACTTATTACTTCCTGCCCGAAGATTGACCTTCCGTAGTCGCTATTTCCCCAGCTTCCATCAACTGCTTAAAGCGGCGCAAATCATCTGCAATTTGCTGTTCGGGAGCTTCCCCAAATAGTTTAGCAGCGCCAGCACCAATTGCACCGCCCGGAGGGTTGTATTCGAGGACAACTTTTACCTCTGTACCGCGTCCCGCTGGTGCGGGTTGAAAGCGCACAAAGCCAGAATTGTCAACATCAGATCCTTCAACAGACGCCCAAGCAATCAAGCGATTTTCTTCTTCGCGGACAATCTCTGCATCCCATTCTACACTGTTGCCGATCGGCGCGCTGGCAATCCAGTGAGAACGTTTTTCATCTATTACCGCAACGTGTTTGAGATGCTTCATAAACCGAGGTAAATTTTCAAAATTGCGCCACAAACGGTACAATTCATCAGCCGGTTTGTCGATCGTCACCGTCTTTTCAACTTTAATGCTTTGATTGGGATCTGCCGCTGACTGCAAACCCTCCACAACCCCCAGACCACGGGCCGCTAAACCACCGCCCGCAACCGCCAGCAAAGCACCTCTCAAAGAACGCTGCGACAAACCAAAAAGCACCAGCGCCCCGCCGCCTATTAAAGATGCCCAGCGTTCGGTATCACCGCTGTTAGTTTGGTTTTGTTTATCGGAATTTGTCATTGAAGTAGATTCCATTGGTTTAAACCTGGTAAATTAATAGCGGAAAATAGCAGCTAAAGGCGCCTCGGCCGGCACTTGTTCCGGCGGCACCGCGTAAACAGTTCCGCCGTTGAGAATAGTTTGAATTGCTGCCGCATTCAACAAATCTTCGTCGCCCAATTCTGCATCTGGGTGGATTTGCACCGCGTTCGTATCGGGATTAAAAGTACCCCACTGCTGAACGCCAAGAGCAACAAACAGTCGATCGACCCGTCCAAAATAAGCAGCCGAAACAGCTTCTTTCAAATCGGCAGCAATTTTATCGCTGCTTCTGCTCGGACTGGCTCTAGCAATGCCACCGCTTATTTCCGCTCGAATCCGTACTCTACTATTTTGTGTTCAGCCTCTCTGATTAAATTTTTGAATCGAATCGGATTTTGTTGAATTTCTGTTCCTTGAGCGGCTGGCATATAAATAGAGACGCACAATCCTGGAGATTGTTGTACCAGCGCTTTGAGTTCCTCTACAGATATTAAGTTCACCGCTGAAACTCCTTTGCTAAGAGGTTTTGTAATAAAAACAACCGATTTTTTAAAATGTATCTCTCCTGACATGGCCCCTGCGTCTGCCTAAAGTAATGATCGCCTGCTGTAGAGCTTTTCATCCTCGAACTAAAACGGGGGTTTAAAGCTCTTGTCGCTTTTACTGCCCGCGTCCTGGTTGGCAATCTACGAAACCTAATGCTTCTGTGTCGAGAAGGCGATCGAAATGGCGATCGAAATGGCGATCGGATATTCAATTTCCGCAGCACGCGCGATCGGAGACGCTTGAATTCGTTCTGGCAAGCATCTCAAAATGACTTCGGCATCAGCAGGAGAAAGTTTTTCTTGAAGTTTGGCTTGTATAGCATTCACCTTTGGGTTGGAATTTGATAGATACCTTCAAGCCACTACCCAACTCAGATTTAGCGGTCTAACGGCTGGCGCGTCACCGGACGGCGATAATATTTGCATCCATAACCGATAGCGTATACCTCCGTTCCGAGTGCACGCGCTTGTTAGCTTTGTAATTTATTCCTCAGTAAATCTCTAGATATCATCATCATCATTTTGATCTTCCTTAGCCTTATTCATACGCGCTTTAAACGTCCCATTTGTTCGGTAACGAAGGGTTTCATCATTCAACATTTCGTATAATGCTTTTCGTATTTCTATCTCATCTACTTGTTCGGTAGGATTCATACTCTTATAATTTCTAATGATTTCTTCATCTGACCGTGGAATTTTCTGGCATATAAAAAATATTTTTAACTTAGTTTCTATCCTTTTTTCTGATCTCTGCATTTGTTCAACCTGTTGGCGTTGTTGCTCAAGAGACTGGTTCCTCTGCTCAAACTCTTGGCGCTGTTGCTGACGTTGCTGGTCTAGTTGCTGACGTTGTTGAAAGATCAGTGCAACTAAGGCTAAAAAGAGAGAACCTGCTTGAATCCAATCACTAACAGTCATGGTCAACAATTTACCTCACACACTTTCTTAATCTTCCCTCGATCAATACTTGAGCTTTTGTCAAGCTAACTTATAATTGTATCGCAGTTGCGGTACAATACCCAATAGAATAGAAAAATACCGCCGATCGCTAATGTATTTCACCAAAAGTATCACTAATCCACACAGCAATCGCTGGCGATAGATGAGCATTCAACCAAATTGTGATGCGGCTAAAACGAGATGGTCGAGTTTGCGAACTGCATACAGAAGCGCAGCTTTGATATCCTCAATTTCCAAGTCTGGCAATTCTTCGAGAACTTGCTCAAAACTCAAACCAGCAGCTAGCAATTCTAGGATATCGATGACTCGAATCCGCATTCCCCGGATGCAGGGACGATCGCCACATTGTCTTGGGTTCACCGTGATTCTGTCAAACAGATAAGCAACGGATGCTGGCATTAGTTAAAATTGTTTAAAACCTTTGTCTCTAGCTTATATCATTTATCGCCCCAAACTCACACCACGATATAATTCTGCGATCGCTATGCTGTAATAGAGATCAGTCCCTTCAAACTTCCATAGTTTATGACCACAGCAGTATCTATTGACATTGGTACGCTCATTACACGCACTCCCGGATTGCATGGTGGATGTCCCCACATCCTCGGTAAAGGCGTTACCGTTCGCCGGATTGTCTCCTGGTACAAGCGAGGATTGAATGCTGAAGATATTTGCGATCGCATTTCTCATCTCACCCTCGCCGAAGTCTACGCCGCACTCACCTACTATCATGCCAACACCAAAGAAATTGAAACTGATTTGATTAATCAAGCAGCCGAAGCCAAGCGTTTTGAAGCTTTCTACAGCAACTTTGGTAAAGAAGCATGAGTGAGATAATAGGTGAAGAAACATCATGCTTTGTAAACATCTTTCCGATGTTTGCATTGTAATAGGAGAATGATTAGTTCTTCATCGCCGATTTCATAACGAACGCGATAATCACCGATCCGAATACGGTACTCATTGTCAGCACCTTTGAGCTTTACCACCCCATCTGGGCGCGGGTTTTAGGCAAGTTGCAAAATCTTGACAGCGATACGATCGCAGACATCATTGGGCAGGGCATCTAGCTGCTTTTGTACAGCTTTAGGGGTAAGGATAGTGTAAGTCATGTCGATTTATTTGCCCGCCCGGCCATATATCGATCGAAAGTTGTGTAATCTCCAGCTTTGTAGTCAGCACTGGCCGCTTCAATTTCGGCAATGTCTTCTGGAGAATCGTCCTCATTCGGGAATAATTCAGCTTCCAAAAATTCCCATATCTTGTATCTTTCAGCAATTCCCAGTGACGAAATAGCTTCCAGCAGTGATTGAAATGAGATGTCTACTTTCACAGTATTTTCAGCCATCAGAACTTTCCTCCTATTTTAATTTTACACTTAGTATATTTATTCAAGATGATCAAAGTAGCTGGAATGTGATTTTATATTTAGCTAAATGGTTTCTGTCATCTTCTTTCGCTCTTTTTTTTACCGCAGATTAAAGCAGTTTTACGCAGATTTACGCAGATGGAAGAATGACTATTGCTATTTTACCATAAACAAAACCCGCAAGATGCGGGCTTCATTTTAATCATGGCAATTTAACTGATTACTACATCACAACTGCACTAATCAAAGTTTGGACATTTTGTACAACAGCAGTAGTAAAGTTATGAGTCACAGGCAAACTGTCAACCACTATTCCGGCGCACAATAGCATCAGGTACAGAATCGAGTATTTGAAGAGCGATCGCGCCACAATCTTATCCTCTGGAGTCTGCAACAGCAACCAAGCTTTTTGGGCAAAAATAGCACCGAGGAAAATAGCTGTTCCCGCATACACCGCGCCCGCTAAATGCAGGGGATAAACTAGCAGCAAAGTTGCAGGAATCATCAATAGCGTGTAAATCCAAATTTGGCGGGCTGTCTCTTCGTCGCCCTCAATTACCGGTAACATCGGGACGCCTACTTCCTTGTATTCGTCGCGAATCATCATTGCTAATGCCCAAAAATGCGGCGGTGTCCACAGGAATATAATCCCAAACAGCAGCCACGCACCCCAACTCAAATCTCCCGTTACCGCAGCCCACCCAACTAACGGGGGAATCGCCCCTGCTGCACCGCCGATGACGATGTTTTGCACGCTGTGACGCTTCAGCCAGTGGGTGTAAATTAGAACGTAGAAAACGATGCCTGACATTGCTAGCAATGCGGCTAATAAGTTGGCAACAACTGTGAGCAATGTAAAGGATATTGTAGCTAGGGCGATCGCAAATATTAAAGCATCCCGCTTCTTGACACGCCCGGAAGGAATCGGCCGCCACCGGGTGCGCTCCATAATATAATCGATGTCGCTGTCGTAGACACAATTAATCGTATTCGCAGACGCAGAAGCTAAAGCACCTCCACTAATAGTTGATACCAGCAATAGCGGGTCTACTTCTCCTTTAGCCGCCATCCACATTCCTGCTGAGGTAGTGATTAGCAGCAGTAAAATAATTCTGGGTTTTGTTAGTTGATAGTAACTTTTCACGACTTGCGAAAAGTTTTCGTGGAGACGGGGGCTATTGTTTGTAAGAACTTCTTGCATCGGTTATTAGTTGTTAGTTTTCAGTTGTCAGTTAGTTGTCATTGGTTCGTAGGGGCGGGTTTTACGAGAGATATCTGCCGTAGCTAAAAGGATTAATAAACCCGGCCCCACCGACTTGAGATAAATCAGCCCTCTCTTACTCAAGGAATAGATAAATATGCGTTTTAGAGAGTGTCCGGTTGATTGGTGCTTGTATGGGCGGGGCGGGTTTATGAAACTGTTGGCTTTTATCGAGAACCATGGTCAACCCGCCCCTACAAGACCTTGGATTATAATAACAACGATGCTACCGGACACGATATTACTCTCAAGCTGATAAAACTCGATCCCGCCAAGCTAAAACACTAAAAGCTATCAGGGTTCCAAGCATTGCAGCACCGACTGCTTGGTGGGCGACTGTCAGCGGTTCTACCTGAAGGTGCAGCCGGAAAGTTGCTAATCCCAGAACTAATTGAGCAATTAGGCAAACACTCGCCCAGTTAGCCAGTTTTCGCAAATTTGGACTCAGTGCAGGCTGCCGCCAAGCCATGACTGCTACGGCTAAAGTCGCTGCTGTAGCTGGTACGATACCGGCGATGTGGCTGTTCATTACCGAGCACAATTCTGAGGAGTCCAAACATTGATGCAGTGCCCATCTAGAGCCTACTAATGCTCCTAGCAAACTTTGCAGGTAAACTAATAATGCTGCGATCGAACTTACCCAAGCCAATTTGCCGGCATTTCCTGTAGCTTCGTAGGGAGTTAGCATGAAACCGATGACTAGCAGGGCGCCAAAAAATAGTAAAGCTGTTCCCAAGTGAGCGGTAACGATGTCAAATCTCAGCAGTTGGGTTACTGTCAAGCCGCCCAATACGCCTTGAAAAACGATTAAAAATAGTGCTCCGGCGCTCGCCCAAGGCAGCCATTTTGGCAGGCTGCTGCGGTAAAACAAAGATAGTCCTAAAAGTGCGATCGCGCTTAAGCCAATTGCCGCAGCGTCCAATCGGTGAAACCATTCCAGAAATACTTGCAAATTCATTTGCGCTGCCGGTATTAATTGACCGTAGCACAGCGGCCAGTCGGGGCAAGCGAGCCCCGCATTCATGACTCGCGTGGCGCTGCCTACTGCCATTAACAGCCAGGTTGCGATCGCAATTTTCCACACTAGACCGCGGATAATATCTTTTGGCTGCCACTGCACTCCTGCTGCTTTTGGCTGATTTAAAACTGAGTTTGCCATGAACTTTACCTTAGCCTTTGTTATCGATCGAACTTAATGAAATAGCGAGCTTTTACTTTGGCTGAGCTTAGCCGAGCTTAACACTCTTTTTCTGTGACAAACCGTCATATATACTACTTTAGCGACATCGCAATCCAATTAGTTTGTCTTTAGATATTTTTCAACTTTCCTCTTTACATTACAAAGTATTGCAGCTATTTTTATAAATTTCAACAAACTTTAATTATTTTACCGAACCCTTTGCTGTTACAGCCTCCCTCCCAGTCCCACTCGCGGACAAAAATAAAGATATAATTAAGAAAAGCTTTTTTTAAAAGGTTTATGATATATACCAAACTTTAAGGTAAAAATTTGTAACTAAATACAGGACTGAAGAGTTAGCCCCTAGGTGTTTTTCAAGGTAGTTCTCAGGTTTACTCACCTCAGATTGTATAATTCAGTTCCAACACTCAGCGTTTTATCTAATCCACCAGTTATCATTTCTTGCCTGCTTAACTAAATTTGGAATGGAGGAAGTAGCGCTCTTGCAGGGTAGGGTTCGCTAATCTTTGAATCGGTAACTTATAAAAATTCCTCCACTTTTCTGGTGGAACCACCTTGAAGGCATTCAGACTAAACAGTGCGATCGCTATTTTTACTATGCCCATGTTACTGAATTATATCATGTCCGGGCGATCGCATATAATAAGGGAGTAGGTGCGATTCGTTTTAGCCGAAACCTGAAAGGGGGGATGGCTAGCAGCGATGGGGTAAACCCAAGCAAGGGTTAGAGATCGCACTTTAATCCCCCACCGCCGACAACTTACTATTCATGCAGGTGAGGAAACCTAGTCAAGCATCTAGCTAAGACAACTAGGGGAAAAGGGGAAAGATAAAGGTGCAAGCCAACATCATAACCAAAATCCAAAATAAACCAAGTCCTGACATCATGGTGCGTGATTGAAAGCACACAAAGAACCAGAAATAAATCTGGTTTCCCCTACACAAAGATTGACAACCTTTGCGTAAAGCGGGGGTGAACGCGGACTATCGGGATAGCTGAATACCGACACCGCAAGCAAAAATCCTATAACCGAAACATTACGAAAGTAATGAAGTCGTGGGGTAGAAGCGCAAGCTAGCAAATTGTCGATACAACCGTCGTAATTTATTGCCAGAGGATATAAGCTCTCTCAGAGAAATCTGAACTTCTGGGTCAGGAACATCTGACAAGGGTAAGGACTATCAGACTTCTACAACCGAGATAGCGCACCACCTAGAACCCCGGCGGAAAGACAAACCCTAACGGATTTAATCAATGGATAGTAGGAACGAAGTAATCCTTTTGTATGCTCCTCTTCAAAGAACAATTGTTGAGGTAGGTTGTCAGGCTACACGCTGCGAAAGGCTGGGATGGTTTAAGAAGCTAATGCCTAACCTGAAATAACAGGTAATGCCGAAAAAGGGATGGGGTAATGCCCAGGATATGCTGACGTAAACCGCGAAGGTGGTTAAGTGAAAAGGTGCAATTAGTAATGAACAAGCCTAAATCTGATTTGTCAACAAATACAGAGGGATGGAAAGCTATTAATTGGCGTCAAGCCGAAAGATATGTTTTCAAGTTGCAAAAACGCATTTTCGCGGCTAACCGTTGTGGTGATGTCAAGAAAGTTCGCCAACTTCAGAAGACGCTGATGAGGTCTTGGTCTAATAGGATTTTGTCAGTAAGAAGGGTCACTCAGGATAACACTGGTAAAAAGACGGCAGGAGTGGACGGGCTAAAAAGCTTAACCCCAGCAGCTCGTCTAGAACTGGCAAGGGAATTAAAACTAACCGGAAAATCCAAACCGACTAGAAGAGTTTGGATACCAAAACCAGGAAGTAATGAAAAACGCCCACTGGGGATACCTGTAATATATGACAGAGTTTTACAAGCCGTAGTAAAATCCGCACTTGAGCCGGAATGGGAGGCAATTTTTGAGCCAAACAGCTATGGTTTTAGACCGGGCAGGTCATGCCACGATGCGATTAAGCAGATTAAACTCTGTATTCAACATAAAGCGAAGTTTGTACTAGATGCAGATATAGCTAAGTGTTTTGACCGCATCAACCATTATGAACTACTCCAAAAGTTGAACATAAAAGGCAAAATCAGGAGACAAGTAAAATCCTGGCTAAAATCTGGAGTAATTGACGATGGAGTATTCACTGCAACATCTGAGGGTACGCCACAAGGCGGGGTCATTTCTCCGTTATTGGCAAATATCGCCCTCCACGGGCTTGAAAATACACTCATGGAATACGCCAAAACCATAGACATGAAAGATAAACGTGGTTATCAACTTGACTGGCGACACAAAGTAATGTCCTTGAGCTTCATCAGATATGCTGATGATTTCGTGGTTTTACACAGAGATAAGCTCGTAGTCCAAAGATGTCGAGAGATAATCTCGGAATGGTTAGCTGGCAGGGGTCTAGAATTAAAACCTGAGAAGACGAGGCTAACTCACACTTTCAAAAATGAATTAAGTGAGGATGGTAAAGCTGGTTTTGACTTTTTAGGTCATCACATTCAGCAATACCCTGCTGGAAAACATCGGAGCAGTTTAAATCTGCACCGTGAGATATTAGGTTTTAACACACTCATTACCCCAAATAAGAAGTCCAGTAAGGCTCACCAAGAGGAAATCGGAAGAATCATCAAAAAACATATCTCATCGCCACAATCGGCGTTAATTAGAGACTTAAACCCTGTAATAAGGGGATGGACTTCTTTTTATACAAACTCCGACGCTAAAACCGTTGGAGAACTAGCTAAACAAGATAACCTCACATACCTGAAACTTCGACGTTGGGCAAAACGCCGTTGTGGAAACATCAATGCAGGACATCAACTGTATTGGCATTCTATTGGCGGTGATAACTGGGCATTCTCAACCAGAGAAGAGGGAGCGAACCCCCTTCGGTTACTAAAGCATAGAGAATTCGAGTGTAGCAGCACCGACTATGTGAAAGTTAAAGGAGATAAAAGTCCTTACGATGAGGACCTAGTTTATTGGAGTTCCAGAATGGGGAAGAATCCTGATTTGCCAAGTAGGGTATCAAAACTCCTGAAATGGCAGAAAGGGAAATGCCCTCATTGCGAATTTATTTTCAGAAATGAAGATGTAATGGAAGTTGACCATATCGTCCCCAGAGCCATTGGAGGCAAGGATGAGTACAAAAATCTTCAACTATTGCATCGGCATTGTCACGATGTTAAAACTAAAGCCGACCTGGAATTAATTAGGAAACATAACCTGGAATTCGTATCTTCAGGAAAGAAACCTCAAACAAGTCGGAAGAAAGGGAAGCCCTCAAATGACAAGAGGACACCCGAGTAGCCGTGTGAAGCGAAAGTTTCACGCACGGTTCCGAATGGGAGGGAGAAGATGGTAACATCTTCTTTCGACCCTACCTGACTACTGGATTTTAGGCTTGCATGGTGCCTCAGCTCCGAGATCGTCAATTGATAGATCGAATCACTTTATCTGACGCACCCTACATGAATTCGGGATCGCCAAGTTAAAATCACTTTTTATCCTCGGTCAATTTTTTTTACTCGATCCTAATAACTAAGGACTAATGACTTGGTTATTTCAAAAATCTAAAAATGTAAATTTATGTCACAAAAAAATGAAACTGCTGTTCTCATCTTATCGATCCTAATTACGCTCGCGCTAGCCGGTGCAGGTATTTGGTGGCTCACAAGCCGAGGCGGCATCAATCTCGGAGGTTTATCACCCCAAAATCAGACATTTCCCAAGTCTCCGACAGGAAATTCCCCGCAGTCTGAACAGTCAATTGAGCAGCGTTTGAGTGCCGGACAAAAACTGTTAATTCCAGAGCCAGCAACAACAACCAAACAAGCAGCAGTTAGCGCGATCGCATCTGGCAACTACAGCGCAGCTATTGCCAACCTGGAAACTTCCCTGCAAGCTAATCGCAACGATCCCGAAGCACTAATTTACCTCAACAACGCCCGCATCGGCGAGCAAAAATCCTACACAATTGCCGCCGCAGTTCCCATTGGCGGCGATCTCAATGCTGCTCTAGAAATTATGCGGGGCGTAGCTCAAGCTCAAAATGAAATCAACCAAAGAGGCGGCGTTAGCGGGACTCCATTAAAAGTGCTAATTTCTAACGATGACAACAACCCAGAAATGGCGGCACAAATTGCTACTGCTTTAGCAAATAATTCGGAGATTATAGGAGTAATCGGGCATTTTGGTTCAGATACAACGCTAGCAGCCAGCAAGATTTACCAGCAAAAACAATTAGTAGCAATTTCTCCCACAAGTACGTCTGTGCAGCTCTCAGGATCTGCCAAAAATACATTTCGGACTGTGCCGAGCGATCGGTTTGCGGCTAATGCTCTTTCGCGCTATATGGTGGGAAAATTGCAAAAGCAAAAAGCTGCTGTATTTTTTAATTCTGCCAGCAGTTACAGCAAATCTTTAAAAGATGAATTCACTACTGCAGTTTACGGAGATGGCGGACAAATAGTATCAGAATTTGACTTTGCTAAGGGCAATTTTAATGCCGCTGATAGTGTTAAAAGTGCGATCGCCCAAGGAGCAGAAGTCATTATGTTAGCATCCAATTCAGCCACGATCGACCAAGCTTTGCAAGTAGTGCAAGTAAACGCCAAACGGCTGCCATTACTAGCGGGAGACGGTGCTTATACTGCTAAAACACTGCAAATCGGTGGCGCAGGAGCAACAGATATGGTGCTGGCTGTTCCTTGGCACATTCTCGCAGATCCGCAGTCCAACTTTCCCCAAACATCCAAACAACTTTGGAATGCTGAAGTAAGTTGGCGCACAGCTTTAGCCTACGATGCGGCGATCGCGTTAATTGCCGGTTTAGAGCGCAATCCGACTCGTACAGGCATTCAACAAGCGTTATCGGCGTCAGATTTTTCGGCAAATGGAGCATCCGGCCCGATTCGGTTTTTACCTTCGGGCGATCGCAATCGCGCAGTTCAATTAGTAACTGTTAAACCCGGAAATCGCACCAGTTACGGTTACGAATTTGTGCCGATATCTGGTTTGTAAACTATTGGCGAGTGCAAAATATAGGTGATAATATTCAGTAGTAAATTCTCTAGATTGTCAAGCAGAAGTGCTTATTACAATACAAGATGACTAGCTGTAGGGTGCGTCGCATCTAAAATCATCAATAAAAATCGACAATCTAACAGCGACGCACCTTACAAACTATCCAATAAGAGCGATGATTTATGATGTGCAACAGGAGGTTATTGTTCAATGGCTATAGAGCAATATCGGCAATACATTCGTCATCTACTTTCAGAACGGCGATCGCGCGTTTCGATACAACGCAATGCCCAAGAATACGAAGTGCAAACTCTTTTCGATGCTGAGCAAGATCATTATCAATTGCTGTATGTTGGTTGGCGTGGAAATAAACGCGATTTTGGCTGTATTCTGCATCTTGACATCAAGGGTGGAAAAATTCGGATTCAGAATGACGGTAGTGAAGTCGGAATTGCGAACCAACTCGTCGAATTGGGAGTGCCTAAAGAAGATATTGTTTTAGCATTCCATGAACCGGAAATACGCCAGTTTACTGATTTTGGGACAGGGGAAGCGATTTGCGAACAATCGCCCTCAGCTTCTGCTATATAAATTAGGTTTAATCGATTGATGATTAGGGATAATTTCTCCTAAGCTAAAATCTCTAATTTGGGTTTGCTGAATAATCGATCGCCCGCAAAGAACAAGTGCGATCGATATCCTCTAGCTCCATTTAAGATGAGTTTTT
>NZ_JAUBRP010000080.1:0-28326 GCF_036701935.1 Microcoleus sp. M2_D5
TTTAAAAGTTTTTTTTAGTTATTTAGTAATGCACAAATTTAGGTGTTTGTCAAATTAATTTAGATGCGTTTACCCTGTATGAATATCGACCATCGGCTGAGCGGAGTCAGGATGCGATTACGATTGAACAGGCGGCAGTTGCCCTTGCTTGTTTTAGCGGTGATACGGAAATAGTGGTTGCAGCAAAAAGAGAAATTAGTCAGCTTTATAAGCTTTATTATGATAGGTTATTTAGTAATACACTTTCAGGAGTTACGCTTTGTCGTTATGTGCGAATATTCCAATATCTCGATCGGATTTTTGCTAATTCTGAAACAGCGGAGACCGAGAATCGCCGCAAAATGTTTTATCGGCATGGTAGATTTTTTATTCTAAATATTTTATCACGCCATTATAAATTATTGCTAAATAAGCCCGATGTTGATTTGTCTGAAGCTGACAAGACTGAATTTTCACGAATTGGTCTAGAACTTGCCGAGTTGATTTATAATATTAGTGAATCTCAATTTGCTAGTGAGCATAAGGGCTATTTAGCAATTTTTAAGAATTCAACTGATGTTAAACCTTTAACGAGTTTGGTGATGCAGGAGTTAGCTCGCAGGGATGCTCAGGCTGAAAATCCGAATATACCTACAGTTTAACTTTTGAGATAGATATTAATTATGAATAAGAAGCAGAGACTAGAACTAACATGGGTTGGTAAGGATATTCGCCCCAAGCTGGAGCCGCGAATTTTACTGGAAGATCCAGAAATATCTTATCATGCTGCTCATCAGGTGAGTGAAAATGATATTTTTGATAATCGCTTAATTTTTGGGGATAATTTGTTGGCTCTCAAGGCTTTAGAGTCTGAGTTTGCAGGAAAAGTTAAGTGTATTTTTATCGATCCGCCATATAATACAGGCTCAGCTTTTGAACATTATGATGATGGAATTGAACATTCTATCTGGCTTGGTTTAATGCGCGATCGTTTAGAGATTTTGCGTAATTTATTATCGAATGATGGTTCTTTATGGATCGCGATTGATGACAATGAAGCACATTATTTAAAAGTGGTTTGTGATGAAATTTTTGGTCGCAACTGTTTTATTACATCTTTTATTTGGAGAAAAGTTGATAGCCCTAACGATAATAAAGTTGCCATTACACCCGATCATGAATACGTTCTGTGTTTTGTAAAAGATCCGAGATTAGTACAGTTTAAACAGAAACCTGATAACTCAATTCTCCATGCTTATAGACAACCTGATTCAGAGTCAGATCGCCCTTACAGAGATCGATTATTAAAAAAGAACGGCAAAAGTAGTCTTCGGTCAGATCGACCATCAATGTTTTTTCCAGTTATTGCTCCTGATGGTACAACAGTTTTTCCAATCCATGACGATGGCCGAGAGGCTTGCTGGGCGATAGGTAAAAAAGGAGTTGAAGATTTGATAGCTCAAGGAAATTTAATTTGGAAACAGCGCCAACAAAACGGTATAAAGCGATGGGTTCCGTATACAAGAGAATTTGCAGCCGAGGAGCCTTCTCGTCCGTATCCAACAATTTGGAACGATCTCGATACTACGCGACAAACCAAAGCACATCAAAAGATTTTGTTTGGCGAGAATAGTTTGTTTGAAACACCAAAACCAGAAGATATTATTTGTCGCATCTTACAAATTTCTACAGAAATAGGTGATCTGGTTCTTGATTCTTTTGCAGGTTCAGGAACAACAGGCGCAGTCGCGCAGAAAATGGGAAGACGCTGGATCATGATTGAACTCGGCGAACATTGTCATACCCATATCATTCCCCGACTCAAAAAAGTAATTGATGGCGAAGATCAAGGGGGAATTACTAAAGCAGTTAACTGGAAAGGTGGCGGTGGGTTTCGTTACTATCGTCTCGCACCATCCCTACTAGAAAAAGACAAATGGGATAATTGGGTGATCAACAAAACCTATAACGCCGCCATGCTTGCCGAAGCACTCTGCAAAATCGAAGGTTTCACCTACGCACCATCCGACACTTTGTATTGGCAACATGGCTATTCCACTGAAAGCGACTTTATCTATGTCACCACCCAAAATCTTAGTCACGAACAACTATCCAAACTTGCAGACGAAGTAGGACAAGAACGCACCCTACTTGTTTTATGTACCGCCTTTCGAAGCGAAACCGACATATTCCCAAACCTCACCGTTAAAAAAATTCCCAAACAAATCCTTTCACGGTGTGAATGGGGACATGATGATTACAGCCTAAAAATTGAAAACTTGCCAAAAGCACCCCCAAAGTTCGGACAACTATCACTATTTGACCTGGATACCTATGATAAATAAACTGGTTAATAATATTTCTAATCGTCTCAGTCTGCGCCATCCTCAGCGCCAATCTTTAGAAATTATCGATCGCATTTGTGAACTCTTATCCATCCCAGACATCACAGATAGAGAAACAAGTTTAGTCGCCCTCAAAAAAGAATTCCCAACGTTTACTGACTTCGAGCGCGACTTTCCCTCCCTATGTTTTGCCCTAGCCACAGGTGTTGGTAAAACTCGACTCATGGGCGCATTTATTAGTTATTTATACCTAGCATATAACATTAAAAACTTTTTTATCCTTGCCCCAAACCTAACCATTTATAACAAACTAATTACCGACTTTACGCCCAACACCTCAAAATATGTATTTACGGGTATCTCTGAATTTGCGATCTCTCCACCAGTCATCATCACAGGTGACAACTATGAAATGAATGCGCGAACGATCTTAGATCAACAAATTTCATGCAAAATTAATATCTTTAATATCTCAAAAATTAACTCAGAAGTGCGTGGTGGCAAAAGCCCTAAAATTAAACGACTATCCGAATATATTGGCGAAAGCTATTTTGATTACCTGTCTCAATTAAAAGACCTCGTAATTCTCATGGATGAATCGCACCGATATCGCGCCTCAGCAGGAGTTCGCGCTATCAATGAATTAAAACCATTAATGGGGCTAGAACTTACCGCCACACCCTTTGTCGAAACCAATAAAGGTTCAGTAGCTTTCAAAAATGTCATCTATGACTATCCCCTCGGACGTGCCATAACCGATGGATTTGTTAAAGATCCTGCCGTCGTCACCCGCAAAGACTTTAACCCCGCGTCAATGTCACCAGAAGCGATCGAGCGTCTTAAACTAGAAGATGGCATCTATCTCCATAAAAATATTAAAGCTGAATTAGAAACCTATGCTATTCAAACTGGAAGAACGATTGTTAAACCTTTTGTATTAGTTATTGCCCGTGACACTACCCACGCCTCAAAACTGATGGAACTCATTCAATCTGATGAGTTTTCCGAAGGAAATTATAAACATAAAGTTATTCAAGTTGACTCTAGTAAAACGGGCGCTCAAGAAGATGAAATGGTAGAGCGATTGCTCAAAGTAGAACATACTGATGAACCTACTGAAATAGTTATCCATGTAAATATGCTCAAAGAAGGTTGGGATGTCACCAACCTCTATACAATTGTCCCTCTGAGAGCCGCAAATTCCAAAATCCTGATCGAGCAATCTATTGGAAGGGGCTTGCGTTTGCCCTATGGAATGCGTACAGGTGTAGAAATAGTCGATCGCCTAAATATCGTCGCCCATGACAAATTTCAAGAAATTGTCGATGAAGCAAAACGCCCAGAATCCCAAATCCGCTTAAAACAAATTATCCTTACAGATGAAGACTTACAGCAAAAGACACAAACAGTAATTTCGCGATCGCAACTAGCCCAAAATCTAGGACTTCACCCCGAACAACCCATTAATTTACCTGATAATTTACCTGAAACAGAACCCCAAAATATTCAACCATCGCTATTTCAATCACCTATAGAACAAAAGATTGCACAGCTTACATACCAAGAAATCCTAAAGCTTGAAAGCCGGCCCGAAGAAGTCCCAACCACCGCCCATCTCGCATCCCCACAAGTTCAGGGAAGGGTGCGCGAAGCCGTAGCTAGAGAATATCAACCCGCACAAATGGAACTTGAAGGCATAATAGCACCTCCAGATATTGAAGCGATCGTTGCGAAAACAACGAATTTAGTGATTCAGCAAACCATCAATATTCCTAAGATTCTGGTTATTCATAAAGGGGAAGTGCGATCGGGTTTCAGGTCTTTTGCCCTAGATGTCACAGGCTTAAATTATCCCGTTCCCTCCCAAGAAGAATTACATATTCAATCCCTAACAACGAATAAAGTTGAATTTATGGGAATTAGCAAAGAAAACTTTGAAGAATTACGGCTTGAAAACTATATTGTCAAAAATCTAGTCAACTTCGATGATATTGCCTATGACGAACACGCTGATTTACTCTATGACCTGGCGGGTCAAGTTATCAGTCATTTTATGACCTACTTATCGGAAGGAGATACACAGAAAGTTTTACGCTATTACCAAAGGGAAATTACCAATTTTGTCCGCAGCCAAATGCAGCAAAATTTCTGGGAAGAAACAACAGGTTATGAAGTCAAAATCAGTAAAGGTTTTACAGCCTTAAAAGATAGCGCATACACTACAAATGCTAATAATTGCCTTGATTATAAATCTTCGCCACGAGACAAAAGCAATATGTCCAAATATCTGTTTACAGGCTTCTCCAAATGCCTCTATCGAGAACAGAAATTTGAAGCGGAAGCAGAAAGAATACTAGCACTGATTTTAGAAAGGGATGCCATCAAGTGGTTTAAACCTGCAAAGGGGCAATTTCAGCTTTATTACAAATGGCAGGGAAACTATTCAGAATATCAACCGGATTTTGTTGCGGAAACAGAAGAAGTTATCTATATGCTTGAACCAAAAGCTCGAAATGAAATGGACAATCCTCAAGTGCTTGCTAAGAAAAATGTCGCAGTTCAATGGTGTCAATATGCTTCGGACTATATGCTAAAGCACGGTGGCAAACCTTGGAAATATGTCTTAATTCCCCATGATGAGCTCGAAGAAAATATGACACTCCAAAAACTAAGCGATCGCTATACCGCCACTACTAAGGGTTAATTTCAGGGGCGATCGGGATCGAAAGTTACAAGCCAGATGCTTCCCAGTCGGTAATCGCTGCTTGCTGCCATGCTTCATCCTCATCGGTTAATCGATCGCTCAGTTCATCCAGCAATAAACAGGCTTCTACCATTGCCTGCTGTTCTTGTTGTTTGCGCCACGCTTGCAATAAAATCTCAACTAGGCGACTGCGATTTTCTACACGCTCGTCAATGTAACGCACTAGCTCATCTGGCAAAGAGATAGATACTTTCATAGATATTAGTACCACTTTTAATACTACCAATGGTAGCAAAATGATACAGCAGATTCCAAGCTGATGAAGTAGAGCAGCAGCAACGCCCATTCCGTCTGATTCCGATCGCCCCAGAATCCTACACAAAATTAGCCGGATCTTGGTCTCGCCGATGCTTCAGCAGAATCGGAGAACCTTGGCCATCACCCACCAAAGCCGCCGTTTCCTCCAAAGCTTCCCTCAGCCGCTTGGCCGCGTAAATCGACATATCGCGGGGCACATTCACCCGATCGCGCAAATACCGCAAAGCCGCATCAGAACCGGGCGGCGGCGTACAAACTTCGCCAGTCATCATCAAAGTTAAAGCACAACGCAAAGCTTCATCGAACAAGTTGTCATCAGCAGGATTGACTCGAATGATGTTGCGGTGGTGCTTGATGACGCGGTGAAGTGCTTCAGCGCGGGAAGTTTCCGGTTCTGGATACATCACATCCGGCAGTCCAGCCCAAGGCCCATTATCCACGCGGGCTTTATTGAGTAGCATCTGAGGTTCGCCGTTTTCATAACACCCGCCCATTTGAGGCGGTAAATCGTGGACGTGGGTGTGAAAATCGCTCTGAGTGCCGCGATAGGTAGGGCGGGTTTCCATCGCCGCAAACCAGTCAGCAAAGCGCGGGTTTTCTTCGCGCATTGAGTAGCCTTTGTAGTAGTAAAGACTGGCATTCATCCGTTCGACGTAGGGCGTAAAGATGACATCCGCCGTGCCAAATTCATCTAGGAAATAGGGCCCCGGAGTGCTGCCGAGAGCTTTTTCTACTTGGGCGACGACGCTGATAAATTGGTTGCGGTTGTGTTGTTCTACTTTGGCTGAACTTGCTGGGTAGCACAGCCAAGAGCACCAGGCTCTAAATAGCAGTCGCTCTAACCGCCGCAGGGGAATCACTGCGGGGTTTTCCATGCCCAAACCCAAGGGGCCGTAGACTCGTTCGAGGGCGATTAAGATATCGTCGCTTTCGGTGATGATGCGGCCGTCTAGTTCGATCGCCGGTAGCATTCCCGATGGCACTTTGCGCTTGTACCAACTTTCCTTTTCCCCGTAGCAGAACATTGTAACTTTGTCAATTCGGTAGGGGATTTGTTTTTCTTCCAGCCACAGCCAGATTTTTTGGCAGTAGGGACACCAAGCATGGTTGTCGCGGTACAGGGTGACTCGCACATCGGATTCGGTTTGTCCGAAGAGGCGCAACCGGGATTGAGCGTTGGTGGGGCCGTTGGTGCGATCGATTTGAAAGTCTGTGAGGGCTTCTAGTTGTGTCCAGGTGAGGGGGGTGGCGCGGGTGGTGGTGGATGTCATGGGTGAATTAGTGCGGATGATGGTTGTCAGAAATATAGACTAAATGTATATCGTTTCTAAGTCGCGATCGTCCACAAGTTAGCCACCCCCTTGATGATTCGGCGGTTAAAAGAGACTGTTGACTTTTTATCAAGGGTATTATCCCTCATACAAAGTCACAACGAATAGCGAGAATTCTTATCTAATCACAATCACATTAAATAATCTAATTCAACTTGACATTCATATTTTGTAGTTTCTCTTTTAACCATTCCTCAAACAGAAGATTTTCCAAATCTCGCTTTAAAGCACCTTCTAACGAAGCAGGTAGCAGTTGTTCAACTTTCAGCAAACAATAGCGTCCCTCAATTTGAAGCGGGCCAATAATTTGCCCTACTTGTGCATTTTCTGTCGCCTTGCGAACCATTTCTGGCATCTGAGCGCGAATAACTGGCCCCATCACGCCCCCAACTACCGCATCATCTACGGTGGAGTATTGTTTAGCTAATTGGGCAAAATCTGCACCCTGTTCTAGTTGCGGTTTCAAATCTTGAGCAATTTCTGGATGCTGTACGACTATTCGGGAAAGGACAACCCGAGCTAAATTTTCTTTATTTTGCACAAAGTATTTTTGTACTTTTAATTCCGTGACCTTTTCTTTGAGATTTTCTTGTTTAATCCGAAAACTTACTTGCTGTTTGAAGTCAGCATAATTTATCCCATTTGTCAATAACCATTTTTGAAAACTTTCAGGGCTAGTTAATTGCTGTTGCAACCGAAATTCTAGGATAAATTGTTCTATAATTTCAGATTCCGGTTCGGGAATTTCTAAAGCTTTTATTTCGTTTTCTACAAGATACTGCTGGGCAATTTCTAACACAACTGTTGATAATTTACCAGCCGTGCGGAGATAGTCAAGGGATTGTTCTAAAGATAAAGTTACACTGTCGATCGATAAAAAATTGTTGATGTCCATTGGAAACTGTTGGTTAATGAGGGCTGTTGAAATTTTAGGGGCGGGTTACAACTATCCCTAGTTTACCCGCCCCGCATCGATACTAGCCAACTAGCAAGTTGAGCAACGTGGGATTGCCAGCCACTTTGGCAAGGGAGTTGGCGACACCTTTGAAATTGCCATCGCCTACTGCTTTGAAAGCATTGACTAAATCCTCGACACCGGGAATCATGTACATTCCTTCAAAGAAAGCATCCAAATACTTACCTTCTCTTAAGTTAACAGCAGCTTGGGCTAAATGTTCGCCTTCCGGGAATCCAGCAACTTTGAATCCTGTAGAAAGCGCTTTTAGGTAGTCGCCTTGCTGCAAACTCCACGCCATGTCTACCCAGTTCTTACCATCTTGGAACTTGGCAACGTCAAAGCCAGTCGAGAGTGCTTTGAGATAATCGCCGTCCTTGACAGATAGCACCATATCTATCCAATTTTTACCATTTTGGAACTTGGCAATGTCAAAGCCAGTAGAAAGTGCCTTGAGATAATCACCGTCTTTAATAGACCAAGCAGCATCGACCCAACTTTGAATCGTTTGGAAGTTCGAGTTTAAGAAAGCACCGATTGCTTTGCGATTCGCTTCCGCAGTTTGGCGCGTACTTAATGAGGTTGAAACATAGGGCGATACCAGTCCTAATGCGGCTAAGAACAGGGTATAATCTAACTCTTTGTATTGGAAAGCTGGATTGCTCAAATCGAGAACGGAAAGAGAAGAGAATTTAACCCCAGATGCTTTTTGTTCGCCCTTAATTTCCACACCATTGAGCACAGCAAGTCCGTGTTTTTCCCAGACAAAAGGATTAGAGTACGAGGAAAGAACGGCTTGACCGGGCAGGAATGCTTCTCCAGCCATTTGGACGATATCGCCAGATACGACATAGTGGGTTACATTTTCTGGATTTCCTCCATTGAGGGCAAATTTAAGCGCGATCGAATCATCAATTCCGGGAGAATTAAAGGTGACAGTTTGACCCACCTTATCTGTGAATTCAGCCGCAATTGTTTGAGCTAAAGCACCGCCCAAACTGTGACCAACAATATCAGGACGGCGACCTTGCTGATTTTGAGCCGCTAACCAAGCTTCGATCTCATTCTTATTCGCTTGGAATTGACTGTATCCAATGCTGATAGGATTGGCATCTTCCAAAACATCTTTTAACGTTGCGATGCCTTGCCGTTCCGTTGGGCTGCCTCCCGTACCGCGAACGGCAAGAACGGGTGGTTTACTGCCATCTGTTGAAACGAGACCAACGGCATAAAATCCAGTGTTTGGATCGGAAATTACTTTGTTAACTGTGTAACCGGAGTTCAGCACTTCACCGACAGCAAGTTGATTGCCCGAAATACTGTCATCTTTGAAAGCATCTTCGGCAGTAGCAGATACTTTAGGATCTTCGTAGGCAATACCGCGAGCCAGATATTCGTATAACTTGTGTTTTTGCGGGATAGCGGCGGGGTCTATACTTTGTCCTGGCAGCGAGTAATCGTCTGTAATAGCATCAAAAACATTCCCGACAAATGTTCCAGCATTGCCCAAGCCAGCCGTTTCTAAACCTGCACTCAAAGCTTTCTTGTAGTCGCCATCTTTAACTGCCCAGGCAACGTCTACAAATTTGTCAGCATTGGCAAATCCAGTGGTTGATAAGCCCGTACTCAGAGCTTTTTTGTAGTCACCATCTTTGATAGCCCAGGCAATATCGACAAATTTGCCAGCATTATTAAACCCTGCACCCGACAACCCTGCACTTAAAACATCCTTCCAGTCGCCATCTTTCATCGCCCAGGCAACATCTACAAAGGTGTTTGCGACATTGTTTTTTACCTCAAGCTCTTTGAGGATATCTTTTAAGGCTGTCTTGTAGTCTTTGTTGATAATTCCCCAGCCGACATCTACTAGGATATTGACCAGCTTTTCTGGAACAGCCGAGCCACCGGGTATTATACCTAGCACTCCATTGATAGCGTTCTTGACAACCTGTTTCCAATCTCCTCCAACCAGGGCAATCAATCCTTCGATACCATTGACAACAGTGCCGACAACTGGAATTTTCTTTAAGACATCGAGGACAGCACCAACGTCTATGCCGTCGAGGCTACTCTTGAGCTTTTCACCCAGATCCTTAGAAAACTGCTTGACGCTATCACTCAAGCGGTCAAAAAATCCCTTTTTAGCTGCCTCCTGTTTCTGGCGGATGCGCTCTAGCTCCTGTTGTTGCCATGCTTTAGCTGCTGCTACTGCTGCCTCATATTGCTTGTTTTTTTGCTCCAAGTTTCTCTCATCTTCTTGTAGCTGACTTTTAAGAGCAGCAATTTTTGCATCTGATGCTTTCTGATGTAGATCAATTTCTGCTTTTTTCGCATCAACTTGCTGCTGAAGCGCTATGATTTCGGGAGTTACTTCTCCATTAGTCTGTTGGATTGCAGCATTAAGCATCGCTTGACGTTGACGCAATTCTTCCTCGAGCTTTTTACGCTCTTCTTGTGCTTTTATCTTCTCATTTTCTAGTTTTTGCTTAGACTCATTAACCTTATTCTTTGCAGCATCCTTTGCTGTCTTTGTCTCTTCCAACTGGCGTTTAATATCCTCGTTCGTAACAAGGATAACCTTCTTAATCCCTCCCCATGTTACGCTTCCTAGCCATCCACTCCAACGAAGAGGCTCGTCTTCAATCTCGTAATGAGAATAACTTTGACCATCTATTTTCGGTAAGGGATTAAGTGCCTGATAGGTATTTACCATTAGATTCGCTGGCGCTTCCGCTATTGCATCTCCTGTAACCCAATCAGGTAACCAGTCTGGCAAACCATATCGGAAGTAAGGTAATGCTCGAAAGACTTCTTTTCGTGTAATATTTGTGGCTCGCTCGGATGCCACAGCATCAGTTGCACCGTTCCAAACCGAACCTGTTAGTTTTGCTTCTAGGTCGGAGTGGTAGTAGTAGTTATAAAACTCAGGCCAATAAACCGCTGGAATGTTGGAGTTTTTGAGCGTATCCTGAACGAGATTAAAACTAGGAGGTGTGTAAACTTGTGGTTCAGTTGCTTTTGCTAAATGAACAGCAGCAGCAATATTCAACAACCCTAAACCTGTTTGCGTATCCCAACCTGGTGTATTTAAATCGGTTGCTGTTCGTTTGAGGATGTCGATAATTTGGGTGTAGTTTAGATTAGGATTGGCTGCCCACAATAAGGAAGCTGCACCTGTAACTTTAGCTGATGCAACAGATGTGCCAGATGTTCCATTGCTGGCAGTTCCTTGTGCCAGAAGATCAACACCTTTGCCGTAGTTGGCATAATCCACTTCGCCATAGCTAGAATAATCGGCTCGATTCCAATCTTCAGCAGATCCCACTGTAATGATGTTGTCAAATTCTTTAACGGCTTCACCAAGAGCAGACATGGTGCTTGCTTGATTGCCTGTTGCTGTCACAATCAAGACGTTATTTTGCTGGGCGTAAGTCAAAGCTGCTCGTTCTAAAGCGGTTAGTTCATAACGAGTAGTGATGCTACCATCTGCATTGGTTTGAGTTAAGTCAAAACTGAGGTTGACAAGAGCATTTGATTCACCTGAAGCTTTAACTGTATCTACATATTCAATCAAAGATTGCGCCCAATCATCGGAACCAACGGCAAGCCCTAACCACAGAGGCGATCGATCGTTAATTCCATCAATGCCAATATCATTCTTACGAGTACCAGCAATAATTTCCAATATCTTGCTGCCGTGATCGTTACCTTCACCTGGTTGCAGCAATGGGTTAGTATCACCATCCACCCAGTCTTTACCGAGTGTAATTCGGGAGCCATCAATATCGGGATGAGCTGCACTAAAGCCTGTGTCAATAATGCCAATCAAGGGCAAACCAGATTTGGGAGTATTATCAGCGGGGTTATACCAGCGGTCTTCAGATTTGAATATTTTTGCCCAAGTATCAATCTGAGCTTCGGTATCACCTCCCCAGTCATTCCAGGAATTTTTGATAGCGTTATGCTCGTTCCAAGCGTTACTTACAATTTGCCAACGTTGTTGATTTAAATTGTAATAATCACTCCAAGCATCGTTAAAGATAATATCCCTGTTGTTCTGGAGTTCGCTGTATTGGTTCCAAGAGTTGTTTAACTGGCTAGCAATGGTGCTGTATTCGCTGATAGCGTTATTGATTGCAGTTTGTCGAAAGTCTCCAATCGTGCGGTATTCGTTCCAAGCGTTATTAAAGACAGCATTGCTTTGATTCTTCAGAGCAGTATACTGGTCAAGGGCTTGTTTGTGATAGTTGTATAAAGATTCCACCTGACTCCAGGTATCAGGGTATAGTCCTCTATTTGGATACAACGCATCCCATGTCTCGCTGTAATAGCGGTACATTTGGTTGTTAGCATTTTGGATGCTTGTATGGAGAGGATTTGCGTTATATGTGTCTTGTGCTGTCTTGATTTCGCTCCAGAGGCTATTTACCTTGCCAACTGTTTTTTGGTCTGCGCTAGCGATCGTTTGCCAAAGCTGATTTACGTTTGTTTGGCTCCGATCGAGAGCAGACCATGTATCGTACAACTGATTAGATGTGTTGTTTTCGGCAGTATAGATTTCTCCTGCAAGTTTTACTGCTAAGTCTGTCAGGCTGTTATTAATGTTGGTCAGCTCATTTTGGAAGCTATCTAAATCTGCATTACCTTGACTTATAACAGCAGCGAAATCTTTTTTAGTCTGTTCTACCCAGCCGTCAACATTTACTGTTAACTCGGTGGTGGATGCAGAATTAGTTTCCTGTGGAGTGGATATAATAGCTCCTATCTCTTCAGCTTCATTCGCAACAGTTTCTACTACAGTTGGCTGTGTGTTTGATGCTGAGTTAGTGTCTGTTGTCGTGGATGCGATCGCACTTATTACCTCATTGTGATTATCTGAGGTTTCCACTACTGTCGATTGTGCTGTAGTTTCTGAGTTTGTATCTATTGTGGTGGATGCGATCAGATTGACTACCTGCTCATTCTTTAAGGTTTCCCCGATTGCGGGTTGTGTGTTTCCTGCGGGATTAGAATCTGTTGTGGTGGATGCGATCGCTCCCACATTATTTTCTGACCAGGGTTTATCGGTAGCGATCGCTTGTTCTTCACCGCTATTGGTTCCCGTTGCATCAGTTAACACAACTGTTTCTACAACTACAACGGATGACTGATTTTGAGTTTCTGTAACCCCCCCAGTGTTAGTAGAATTTGACGAAGAAGATGTAGCAGATGAAGTATTAATTACCGGGGTTTCTTCGTTGCTTGGTGCGATCGCTCCTGAATTATTATCTGTTACTACAACTGAATCGGGATTTGTTGGAGGAGTATCGGATACGATCGATCCTGCATCCCCCGTGACGCTAGATGAAGACTCGGTTGTAACAACTGGCTGTTCTGACGATACTGGTGTAGTTGCTCCAGAATCAAGCGGTGCGATCGCTTTATTTTCACTCTCAGAAGTTACCGCTGTTTGATCTGTGACAGGGGAAGTTTCCTCAACGGAAACAGATGGTTTCTCGATCGCGGGCGCGAACTCATCGGAGTTGGTAGAAGTTACCTCAGTTTCGGTTTTAGCAGGATCGGATGTTGCGGGTGTCGTGACAACAGGGGTGTCTGATTTTGATACTTCAGAGGCGATCGCTTCTGTTTTGCTATTGTTATCTACCTGGTTATCTTTATTGCCGAAAATGCTATCATACAACTCATCTGTGACCAACTCCCCAACTTTGGGATTCTCCGGTGTTACGTAAGGTTTAGCGTACTCAATCAACGCTTTACCCAAGTTAGTTGGACGCCAATCTTTATTTAGATCGATGACGCTATCTATACTGACTGCGCTCCCTGTCGCACCCCGCACCTGGAAGATAATGTCATTGTAGTCGCTATCTGTACCTGGCTTGTCTACCCGCAAATCTTCCATCACAAAGGTATTTCCTACACCCGTGACATCGGCAATTTGCCCTGTCATAAAGCTACCATTTGGGTTAGCCATAGGCAGGGAAAATAAAGGTCGCGTGTCCTTGCCTTTTGCAGACTTGTTGGCGACTTGCTGTAAGTTAGCTCGATTAGGAACTAAGATGAAAGCAAACCTATCCCCTGGAAGCATGGTAAAGGTTTTAACGCCTTTATATTCGCCTCGATCGCGGTTGATATCGTCAGGGAGATCGCCACTAAATCTGGCTCCTTCAGTAGCATCGTTAAGGACGACATAACCCAAATTAGAATTACTTACCGATCTGCGTGCAGCCTCAGTAATAAAAGCATCGGAGTTTTGAGCTAATTTCTCCATCCCCTCTAGATTAAAAATCCCTAACTCTCCCTCATATCCACCACCGTCAAACAGGTAATCAATCCCAACTTTGCCAGTTTCATCAACTTTAAATACCCCCGTGTTAAATGTAAAGCTTTGAGATGTTAGCTGGGTGATATTCTGGGCGGGTGTGCTGGTTATGGATGTTTTAGTTACGTCAGCAGTGGTTGAATTTATTGAATTTTTTGGGGTTTGACTTGAATCAGTTATATCTGATGTAGATGCGAGCGCTTTATTTTCGCTCTCAGAAGTTACCGCTGTTTTATTTGTGACAGGGGAAGTTTCCTCAACGGAAACTGATGGTTTCTCGATGGCTGGTGCGATCGCGCCGGAGTTGGCAGAAGTTACCTCAGTTTCGGTTTTAGCAGGATCGGATGTTGCTGCTGCTGTAGTGACAACGTCTGATTTTGATAATTCAGAGGCGATCGCTTCTGAATTATTATTGGTTACTACTGCTGAATCGGGATTTTTTGCAGGGTTGTTAGATGCGATCGCGCCGGAGTTGGCAGAAGTTACCTCAGTTTCGGTTTTAGCAGGATCGGATGTTGCTGCTGCTGTAGTGACAACGTCTGATTTTGATAATTCAGAGGCGATCGCTTCTGAATTATTATTAGTTACTACTGCTGAATCGGGATTTTTTGCAGGGTTATTAGATGCGAACTCATCGGAGTTGGCAGAAGTTACCTCAGTTTCGGTTTTAGCAGGATCGGATGTTGCTGCTGCTGTAGTGACAACGGCGGTATCTGATTTTGATAATTCAGAGGCGATCGCTTCTGAATTATTATTGGTTACTACTGCTGAATCGGAATTTTTTGCAGGGTTGTTAGATACGATCGCTCCTGCATCCCCCGTGACGCTAGATGAAGACTCGGTTGTCACAACTGGCTTTTCTGACGATACTGGTGTGGTCGATCCAGTGTCAAGCTGTGCGATCGCTGGATCTTCACTCTCAGAAGTTACCGCTGCTTTATCTGTGACAGGAGAAGTTTCCTCAACGGAAACTGATGGTTTCTCAATCGCTGGTGCGAGCGCTACATTTTCAGTTGAAGTAATGGAAGTATCTGGCGTCTTAGATTGACTTGTTGCTGGCGTAACGTTTTCTTTTTGCTGTTCCGTATTGTTAAGTGTTTGGCTTTGAGAAGCAGAAGGATTCGTTAATGAGTCCTCTTTTGAATTATCTATTACCGCTTCGTTTACTTTTAAGCCTGTTAAGATATCGATTTCCGTATCGGATGTACTAGAGTTAGATGTTACATCATTTGAAAAAACACTTGTTTTGCTGGTGCTAGAGCTGGGCAAAATTACATTATTAATTTCCTCAGTCTTTAAGTCCAAAATACTTGGTAATATATCTTTTATAGTGGCTGAGTCGTTAGCGCCAACTGAATTATTAACAGAGTTTCCACTGTTTATTTTATCTGATGCTGGTACGAGTGCATTTGTCGCTCCTATTACTGCATCTAGGTTGCTTTTTTCATGGTCAAGGTTAAGTGTAGCGTTGTAATTAATTAATTCGCTCACGGTATATGCCCTCTGATTTATCTGCGTTGAATGGGTGATTTTACTTAATTTATCCTGGGCTGACTTTCCAACAGTAATTTTTTAATAAGAATTGCAATAAAATTAAGCATCTATTGCAATGCCCATTACTACCTGATAACGAAACTGCATTAGATATGCACGCTTTTGATAGCTATTACTCTTAAGTGTGAACTTGACTGGTTAAATCTATCTTGTTCAGTAATAACACTGATGCGCCGATCGCGTCTATGAGAAATAGTTATAAATAGTTATAACTTGAGTACAAAATATGCTACAATCTTGAGTGTAATTGCTTAATTGCCTGCACTTTGAGGCAAGAACCACCGCTTTTGTGCTAACACACCCGATAATTTTAAATAAATGACGATCGACGAAGCATTGCTTTTCCTCGACTCGGTTCTCAAACAACAGCATCTCAACGATGTTCAGATATTAGTATTGCGGCAGGCTTGGGAAGGACACTCTTATCCAGAGATTGCCAAAAGCGCTGGTTATGATGCCGAATATATTAAGTTTGTTGGCTTTCAGTTATGGAAAGTTCTCAGTCGAGTATGCGGAGAAAAAGTCACTAAGAGTAATTTTCAGTCTGTTTTGCGACGGCAAGCACAACAGGCACAATTAGCCGTGCCACTACCAAATAGCCAAATTAGTCACAATATCGACGAACAAATCGATCGCAGTAGTCCGATCGCCTATCGAGCTACAACTGACGTAACAAAACTCAACAAATCTATAAATTGGGGAGAGGCAATTGATGTTTCTATTTTCTACGGACGTGCAGAGGAATTAGCTTTATTAGAAAAGTGGCTGATCGTCGATCGCTGCCGCCTAGTAACGCTGTTGGGGATGGGTGGAATTGGCAAAACCTCTCTCTCTATTAAGGTAGCAGAACGCATTCAAGAACAATATGATTATATTATTTGGCACAGTCTCCGCAATGCTCCATTAATACTTGACTTATTGGTAGAATTGATTCAATTTCTCTCGAACCAACAGGAAACGAATTTACCGGAAACTGTGGATGCTGGAATCTCGATCCTGATGCACTATCTGCGACAGCATCGGTGTCTTTTAATATTAGATAACGTCGAGTCAATTCTACAGGAAGAAGAATGCACCGGTTGTTATCGACAGGGATATGAAGGATACGGTCAACTTCTGCGATGCTTAGCCGAAATAAATCATAAAAGTACCCTGCTACTAACCAGTCGAGAAAAACCGATCGGTTTAGCAGCTAAAGAAGGCGAAACTTTGCCTGTTCGTTCATTACAACTGACAGGTTTAACCACCCCAAGAGCACGGGAGATTTTTCAACGCATCGGTTCTTTTCAAGGCTTAGACTCCGAATGGGATATTTTGATATCCCACTATGCGGGAAATCCCCTAGCATTAAAAATGGTCGCTCCAGCCATTCGCAACTTTTTTGACAGTAGCCTGACCAAATATTTAGAACTTTTAAATCAAGGAACTTTAGTATTTGATGATATTCGGAACCTATTAGACCGACAATTCAATCGTTTATCAGATTTAGAAAAAAAGGTTATGTACTGGGTGGCGATCGAGCGGGAGCGAGTCTCGCTGAGAGAATTACAACAAGATTTAGTTTCAAAATTAACTGTCAAAGAATTACTAGAGGTTTTAGGTTCTCTCGTTAGACGTTCTCTCATCGAAAAAACCTCAGACGGCTACACTCAACAACCCGTCGTCATGGAATACATGACGGAACGATTAATCGAAAAAGTCTGCACTGAGATAACCAGCAGCGAAATAGACCTTCTCAGAAGCCTGGGTCTTCTCAAAGCTACAGCTAAAGAATACATTAGAGATACTCAAGGTCGTCTGATCCTTAAACCTATTGCCGATCGACTGCTTTTTACTTTTGAAAGCCAGCAACTTCTAGAAAACCAACTCAAACCAATTCTGGCATCACTGCGCGGTAAACCAACACTAGAAACTGGCTATGCTGCGGGTAATATTATCAATCTATTGCGTCAGATGCAGCCAGATTTAAGCGGTTGGGATTTTTCTAATTTGACCGTTTGGCAAGCTTATTTACCCGATACGAATTTGCATCAGGTCAACTTTGCGGGTTGTAATTTAGCTAATTCCGTTTTCGCCGAAGTTTTGGGAAGTGGTTTGTCAGTCGCTTTTAGCCCGGATGGAAAACTTTTAGCTTTGGGCGATACCAATGGTGAGATTCACTTGTGGCAAATGCCAGAAGTTAGGCTGCTGAGAACTAGCAAAGAATACGGCAGCATCGTGTTATCTGCTGCTTTCAGTCCAGATGGAAAAACCTTTGCTACTGGTGGTAGTAACGGTACGATTCGTTGCTGGGATGTTAGCAGTTGGTCTATCCGTCAAATATTGCAGGGAAATACTAGCACTGTGCTGGGAGTTGCTTTCAGTCCTGATGGCAAGATGCTTGCTAGTGGCATCGGTGATGGAACTGTGCGTTTCTGGGATTGGAGTCACGGACGGTGTTTGCTAACTTTGCCAGCACACAAAAGTCAGGCTTGGTCGATCGCATTCAGTCCTCAAGGTAATATCTTAGCTAGTGGCGGTGATGACGGAATACTTAAACTGTGGGATGTTGCTACGGGACAATGCCTGAAAATGTTTGAGAGTGACTGTTGTCAAATTCGATCGGTGGCTTTCAGTTTAGATGGTAAAACGGTAGCCTGTGGTGGTCATGATGCTTTGATTCGCATCTGGGATATTAACACGGGTGAAGTCTTGAGGATTTGCTCTGGACATTCACAAATAGTGGTGTCTGTTGCCTTTAGTCCTGACGGTCAGATTTTAGCAAGTTGCAGCGAAGACAGCACCGTGAGATTGTGGGAGGTGGCATCGGGTGAGTGCCTAAAAACACTGCAAGCACACACCAGTCGAGTTTCATCTGTCGCGTTTCGTCCAGATGGCAAAATTTTAGCTAGCACTGGTGAAGACTGTACGGTGAGACTGTGGGATGTCAGAAGGGGTCATTGTCTGAAAACAGTATTGGGGCAAAGCAATCCAGTAAATTCGGTAGTTTTCTCGCCCGACGGTCAAACTTTAGCTAGTAGCGATCGCGCCGTGAGATTGTGGAATATCAAAACCGGGAAGTGTTTTAAAAGCATACAGGATGGACATACTAATCGATTGAAATCGATTGCCTTTAGTCCGAATGGGGACTTGTTGGCGAGTGGATTCTCTGACACTACTGTTAGGTTATGGGATGCTATGACAGGAGAATGCCTAAAAAGTTTAGAGGGTCATTCAGCTTGGGTTTGGGGAGTCGCCATCAGTCCCGACGGTAAGACATTGGCTAGTTTCAGTGGCGACCAGATTATAAAACTATGGGATATCAGGACAGGGCACTGTCTTGATACTTGCAGCGAACCAGAGGGCTGGGTGTTGGCAGTTGCGTTTAGTTTTTCAGGTCATATCCTCGCTTCTGCCACTGCTGATAATACGGTGAACTTATGGAATATCAGTACAGGGGAAGTTTGGAAAGCTTTTACCGGACATAGGGGTTGGGTTTGGTCTGTTGCCTTTAGTCCTGACGGTAATATCCTGGCAAGCAGCAGTAGTGACAGTAGCATCAAATTTTGGGATATCAATACAGGAGAATGTCTGACCACCCTAGAGGGACATGACGGTATTGTGTCATCTGTAATGTTCAGTCCTGATGGTACACACTTGGCGAGTGGCGGTCACGACCAAACTGTACGAGTGTGGGATGTGAGCACGAATGAGTGCTTGCAAGTTCTGCGGGGACACGACAATTGGGTGTGGTCGGTTGCTTTTAGTCCAGATGGTCGAATTCTAGCCAGTGCCAGCCAAGATGAGACGATTAAGCTTTGGAATGCAGTAACGGGTGAGTGTATCAAAACCTTGCCTGTTCCCAAACCTTATGAAGGAATGAATATTGCAGGTGTTAAAGGTTTAACTGAGGCGACTATTGCGACGCTCAAAACACTGGGGGCAGTTGAAGTAAGTTGAGCGTGACTAATACCAAATCCGGGTTTACTACCCATTTTTTTTGTATTATTTGTCCTTGCGAGGAAGGAAGCAATCGCAGAGACTAAGCGATTGCTTCCTTCCTCGCAATGACGGAGGGGTAGTCATGATATTAAACCCGGATTTGGGATCGGGCGACTAGATTGGAGGGGGTGGAGCGTCTTGAATTTTAGCCAGTGCTGCTTTCATTTCAGGAGTGGCTAGCAACTTTTGAGTATCTGCGATTAAACGATCGCCCCAGAGGTTTTCTTTGAGATATTCTACCGTAGCATAACGTTTGTCGAGTTTCAGAGCTGCTTCTCCCATCGCTAAGCCTTTTTCTTTGTCACCTTTGGTGTAGAATGCTACTGCTAGAGCTAGCATTGCTTCGGCCGCTTTGTCGTCGATCGCGATCGCTTCTTGCCAGCGTTTGATGGCGCTATCAACATCTCCCATTTCGTATTTGACTAATCCGATATTGTTGACAGCAGGCCACAGTTTTTTTTCTAAAGCAAAGGCTTTTTCGTATTGGGCGATCGCCTGATCGAACCGCTTCAGCTTATAAAAAGCATTGCCTAAGTCAAATAATGCACCCGGAGTGTCTGGTTTTAGTTTCAACCCTGCTTGCAAATATTCGACTGCTTTCTCGTAGTTCGCTTTCCGAAAGTGAGCTTCTCCCAAGACAAATTTAATTGATGGATTTTCGGGCGACAGAGATTGAGCTTGTCCCAAAGCTTCAATGCCTTTGTCAAACTGCTCGACTTGAATGTACAAGCTACCTAACAAAGTCCAAGTTTGAGCATTCTTGGGAGCTAACTGTGTGGCGAGTTCGGCTCTGGGTACCGCTAGTTGGTACTGCTGGAGTCTGGCTAGCTGGACGGCTTCTTCTGCAAGGCTCAAGGCCGTTTGTTCGAGTTGGGCTGAGTCGATTTGCAGGGTGTAAGGCAGGAGTGCCTGTGCGACAACTGGTTTGGGCATTGCCCCCAAACCGAGTGCGATTAGCAGAGATATTAAAGGAATGCGATTAGGCACTGTACAGCCCCAGCAAAAAATATAAGGGTTTCTCGATCGCCTATAATAACTCATATTTTTGGGTTTTGATATTGCTTCTTGGCTCGCCACACTTTTGGGTTTTCATTTCAATACTTCTCATATTATGTTTACACTCAGGATAGCCGTTTTTCTTCACTGTTTTAGTCGCGACTGAGAACCTCACTACAAATAGGAAAACTTCTGGCTTATTAGAAACTTGAATGAGTTAATAAATAACGCTTCGCTGTTGACCGTTAAATACTTATCTAATTCTGTTTTACCTCATCAATCAGAGTTAATTTTTACAGTTTATGAAAAACTTAATTCCTCACTAAAAATTAGGTAACTTCTTCATTTTCAGGAACTTGAGTTAGTTAATAAAGCCTGTTGAATTTTTTCTAACAATTGTGCTGCCGATAAGGAAGAAGGCAAAATTTTGGCAGATACTTCTTGCAGTAGAAAGTCGATCGCCTCGGATTCCGAATTTACAGCCGATCGATAATCCCAGACTAAAATTGGCAGTTTTACTGTCATTTGGCGCAAGTTCGACAGCGCCTGCAACATAGCGGGGGATTCTGAGGGATCATCTCGCAAACACAGTAAAACTAAGTCAACGCTTTGATATTGCAACTGCTGCAAAACTTCTGTCCAGCTCCTCGCGATCGACCCTCGAAATCCTGCGGTGTGGACGTACTGAATCAAAGCTTGAAAGTTGGGAGTAGAAAACTGGGAATTGGGGAGGGGAATCTCGGCAGTTGTCGATCGATCGCAATGTTCCAATTCTCCCGTCGGGTTCCCCCCAGAAGAGGAGTGCAAATCAGGTAAAGTCGAAATGTCGGCAAATAAAATGCTGGGCTTCCAACTCATGCCCGCAGCCACTTGAATCACTTGCCACAAAGCACTTGGCATTAACCCGGTAGGTGAAGTTTCAGTGTCGTCGGGACTGCTAGTGGCTAAACAGGGAAATACCGACAATCCTTTGACTTGATTTGCCAGTTGCGTAGTTGGAGGGTCTAAAGTCACCAAGGGGAGAGAACCCAAATTTCGAGATCGACTTAACTGTTCGAGAAAAGCTAAGGGGTTTTGCAGTTGACTCGTACCGTCTAAGACGATCGCGTCGGGCCGCCAAATTCTGGCCACGAGTTCTGCTTGGCCGAGGTCGTCTGCTTCTAAAACCCGGCAGTAGTTGGGGTTGAGCAGTAAAGCGGAACCTTGAGAGGAACCGTTTTGCGGGCTGAGCCACAACACGGTTAAAGAACTCCTTGCTTTGGCGCTACTAGAATTACTGTGGCCGATCGAGTCTGCCAGCAGCCTCCGCAAAGCGGGTTCTTCCACCGGCAAGCTCAAAAAGCCTTCGGCCCTGTTGACACTGGCCCGTTCTTTTTCGCCTCTGGTGGCCGTGACGATCGCCGGAATCGATCGGGTATCCGGGTCACTCTTGAGCAGCGTCAGCACGTCCCAACCCGACAGCAGTGGCAGCAGCGGGTTGAGGAAAATCGCTTCGGGACTGAACCTGCGCGCTTTTTCCAGCGCTTCGGTGCCGGAACGGGCGACTATTACTTGGTAGCCCAAACCTGAGATGACGTTGGTTAAATCTTCGATATATTTGGGAACGGCTTCGACTATTAATACTAAACGAGAGCGAGAATTGGCGATCGGAATCTGATATTGGGGTTTTAATAATTCTTCCTCAGCGGCTCCCGGTGCCGGGACTTCTTCGCTGCTGTTTCCCGGAGGAGTTGGTGGCAGCAGCAGGGTAAATTGAGAGCCTTGGTTTTCTGAGGAAATAAACGAAACGTCTCCGCCGTGGAGCCGAGCTAGGCGTTGAGTCAGTACCAGTCCCAGTCCGGTTCCTTGAAAGCGGCGGGTGAGGGGGCTTTCTAGCTGTTGAAATTTCTGAAAGATTAGGTGCTGTTTGTCGGCGGGGATGCCGATGCCAGTGTCCCAAACTGTGAATGCGATCCAGCCTTCCCAAACATTTACTTTCAATCCGATTTTGCCACCGATTTCTGTGAATTTTAGGGCGTTGGAAAGGAGGTTAACTAGCATTTGCCGCAGTCGCAGTTCGTCGGCAATTAATTGGCTCAGTCCCGGTTCTATTTCGAGTGTAAATTCTATTTGGGCGGATGGTTCTGCGTTGGCTGTACCGTCCGTTTTGCTGGGGGCGGGAGGGTTTTTTTCTTCTTGCTGTTGCAGTTGTTTTGCTTGTTCAAAGGCTCTTTGGCAGGTTGATGCTATTTCCACTGCTTCGGGAATTAGTTCTAGCTGCCCGGTTTCCATCCGGGTCAAGTCTAAAATGTCGTTAACTATTGTCATCAAATGCCGCCCGCTTTTATGGATTAGTTTGGCGTAGCGTGTTTGGCGATCGTTGAGTTCTCCGATCAATTTATCTTTGAGGAGGCTGGACAAACCGAGGACGGCGGTGAGCGGGGTTTTTAGTTCGTGGCTGATGCAGGATAAAAATTCGTCTTTTAGTCGGTTGAGGTGGATTAAATCTGCGTTTTTCGCTGCTAGTTCTTTGGCGACTAAATGTTCTTCGGTGACATCTTGTCCCATTACTAAAATTAGCTTGTCTGAGAGTGGCTGTTTGACAAATTGCCAGATCCGTTCTTGACCTTTTTGTACGGGGCACTCGCAAATGTAGGTGTCTGGTTTGCCGGCCATGGGACACCAAGCTGGAGCGGTTAATGTTGAGGGGGAGGCGGCGGCGTACAGGGGCAGCGGGCAACTGGTGGCTGCGGTTGAATCACGCGCGGCGAAGCTATCCCGCAGGGAATCGCCCGCTCTAGTTGCTCCTACTAGGCTCCTGCAGTCTTTGGTGATGGCCTCAAACTGCACGCTCTTGTATTCGCTTGTTAAATTGCTTGGTTTGCGGGGCGAGTGTTTACCCAAATTTGCTGCTGGTTCGGGAACTGGTTCGGGGCCTGCTCCCAGCAAAATCCGCCACGCTGCGTTTTGACTGACTATTTGTGCGGTTGGGGTTTGCAATCTCAGGGGCAGGGGCAGTTTTTCCAACAGTTCAACTAGGGAGTTGAGGTTTTCCGAAGGTTTCAATCCTGCTTCTAAAAAGCGTACTTGAGCGCCTAGGGCCGTGGCGATGGCTTCGGAAACCGGTTTTAATTCGATTTCTTTGACGGCTGTTTCCTGCTCTGTGAGGCTGCAGAGCGAGCTGCTGTTGAGTGCGGCGAATTGCAGCAGGCTCAGGCTGTCTAGCATTCCTAAAAATTGACCGCTGGCATCTGTGACGGCGATCGGGTTGTTTGATGAAATGCCGGCGGTTTGGCGGTTTGGCTGGGCTGGGGTGTTCTGTTCTTCTGTTTGCAGGTACTCCCAGAATTCCCTGACGCTCATAGTGGCGGGTAATGCTCTGACTGGTTCGATCGCGATCGAGCTTTCTGACAAAGGTTGCGGCCCGTCGTTTGTGCGATCGGCTCCCCAAGCCCAAAGGCTGCGGAGGTACACTAATCCCAGCGGCTGTAACTGTTCGTTGACTACTGCGACTCGATCGCAGTTACAGGAGCTGAAAATTGACTGCAGCGATTCTAGCGCACTCGTTTGGAGGCACAGCGGCACTGGCTCGATAAAATTTTTGAGACTGGGGGTGGTGAGTGGCATAACAAACCTGAAAGTCTGCTCGCGAGAGCAGTAATATTTTTGATGCTCAATGTAGCTGCGAATTTCTGTATCTTATTTGTTTTATATCAGTTCGCTATCAGGCTCGTTATCCGCACCGAGACCGGGGAGTTCGATGCCTACGCCTGATTTGAGGCGACTAGCAATTATTTTAAGGCTTAAGCTTAATTGCAGAAATCACGCTCAGGGTGCTTGACACAAAAACCACGGAGTACACTTTGATTCTTCCTCTGGTAGAAGCGCATCACTTATTTTGCGGTTAAGATTGGTTAAAATAAATGTTGAGATGATTGTTAAAATGTTAAGTTTTTTGTAAAGGAGATATCAACTCTGAGCGATCCAGCACTTTCAGGCAACTTAGGTGGTGCACCTACAGCTTTGCTTCCTCAACTGTCTATCGGTATTTTTGTCCGCTCTGAGGAAATTGCAGCCTCTGCGATCGAGCTTTTGAGAGGCGAACGCTATACTTTAACGCACATTAAGTCGGCAGTGGAGCTTTTGGGGTTCCTTAAACACAATTATCACCTTGATTGTTTGGTTTTGGAGGTGGATGGGGATCTGCGATCGCTTCTGGGGAAGCTGCAAGAACGATCGCTCTTTTTGCCTGCTGTGATTTTTTCGCCTCACGCGCAGGTAGATGGCAAGCCCGAAGCACCATATTCAGATGGTTTTGAGGCCGCAGCCAGTACCGCCAACCAGAGTCAAGACGAAAGCTGTGCTTTTTTTTATCACCCTGCTGAGGTGCAACTGGCAATCGCTCGATCGAGATCCATAGCTGCCGCTATCGATCGGGCGATCGCACAATTTCTGAAACTTTCAACTCCGGTTCCTGTCAATTACCAATCCGTAACCGTCGATGCGACAGCCCAATTGACTGCTCAAAGTTTGCTCAGCCGACAGCAGCGGCGACTGGCGGAAAAATTACGGGAGCGATTAGGATACTTAGGTGTGTATTATAAAAGAAATTCTCAGATTTTTTTGAAAAATCTGTCGGCCCCCGAAAAGCAAAAGTTTTTGGAGCAACTCAAGTCAAGTTATCGCGACATCGTTTTGAATTACTTTTCTCAAGATGCTGCCGTCAACAATCAAATAGATGAATTTGTGAATTTGGCTTTTTTTGCTGACGTTCCCGTGACTCAAATTGTAGAAATTCACATGGAATTGATGGACGAGTTTGCTAAACAGCTAAAATTAGAAGGGCGCAGCGAGGAAATATTGCTAGATTACCGTTTGACCCTGATTGACGCGATCGCTCATATGTGCGAGATGTATCGGCGATCGATTCCGAAAGAGACATCTCAAGGTAGAATGTAGCAGGGATTTGGCATAATTGAAGAAACAAAAGGTAGAAGGTAGAATCTAACAAAAAATAAAGGAGCCGACCAACTGCCGATCGAGCGTGAGGCTGAAATTATTATAAAATAACAAAGAACAGCGGATTTAAGACAAATAACAACTACAACTAACATCTGACAACTAATACTCAACATTTAAAAAAGTTCATGAGTCCTCTGAAGAAAACCTACGTTCTGAAGCTATACGTTGCGGGGAATACTCCCAACTCAGTGCGAGCTTTGAAAACCCTAAAGGACATCCTAGAACAAGAATTTCAAGGTGTCTACGCGCTGAAAGTCATAGATGTTCTCAAAAACCCTCAGCTAGCAGAAGAGGACAAAATATTGGCAACCCCGACGCTGGCCAAAATCCTGCCGCCGCCGGTGCGAAAAATTATTGGCGATTTGTCCGATCGTGAGAAAGTTCTGATAGGATTAGATTTGCTCTATGAAGAACTTCGCGAAGAAGACCTGAATTCATAAGATAATCAGGTAAGAGTCAGTCGATTTTAGATTTGAGACTTCGGTTTGGCGTCAAACGTTCGGCGAGCGCGAGCGTCGAAGCGTCGAGTCGCGCGAGCGTCGAACGATTTTAGATTTTAGATTTACTCCACAGATGAATCTGGGAGGTTGAACAAAAGTCTAAAATTTTTATCTTTCTACGACTGGAGTACGTGGCACGGTATCGGTTTTTGGGCGGGGTCATTAGTCAGCATTCAGCAGTCATTAGTTATTGAGCAAGAGCCAAAACTAAAAGCTGGGTACAAAGACTCACGATCGGCGGTTAATGAGTGACAACTAAAGAATACTGAGAGTTGACAAAAATCGACATGAATGAAATTAGTCAAACGGTTAAACGAGAAGGATTGGTAACGGCAGGAGTTGAAAAAATTCGCACGATGATTGAGGGTTTCGATGACATCAGTCACGGCGGAATGCCCATCGGCCGAACCACCCTAGTCAGCGGCACATCAGGAACGGGAAAAACTTTATTTGCCGTACAATTTCTCTATAATGGAATTACCCATTTTGACGAGGCTGGAGTGTTCGTAACTTTTGAAGAATCTCCGACAGATATTATTAAAAATGCTTGCAGTTTCGGTTGGGATCTGGCACAGTTAATCGAGGAAGGCAAGCTATTTATTTTGGACGCTTCCCCCGATCCTGAAGGTCAAGATATCGTAGGAAATTTTGATTTATCAGCCTTAATAGAGCGAATTCAGTACGCCATTCGCAAGTACAAAGCCAAGCGGGTTTCAATAGATTCTGTTACCGCCGTATTTCAGCAGTACGATGCTGCATCGGTGGTGCGCCGAGAAATTTTTCGCTTAGTTGCGCGCCTCAAACAAGTCGGAGCAACTACAGTTATGACGACGGAACGGGTGGAAGAATACGGCCCGGTGGCTCGGTTTGGAGTGGAAGAGTTTGTGTCGGATAATGTGGTGATTGTTCGCAACGTATTGGAAGGAGAACGCCGCCGCCGCACCATCGAAATTTTGAAGTTGCGCGGTACAACTCATATGAAGGGCGAATATCCTTTTACTATGACTAATGACGGAATTAATATTTTTCCATTGGGGGCGATGCGATTAACTCAAAAGTCTTCCAACGTGCGGGTTTCTTCGGGCGATAAAACTCTCGACGAGATGTGCGGTGGCGGCTTCTTCAAAGACTCGATTATTTTGGCTACGGGTGCAACGGGAACCGGCAAAACGCTTTTGGTAAGCAAGTTCTTGCAGAATGCTTGTATGAACGGCAATCGGGCGCTGCTGTTTGCCTATGAAGAGTCGCGGGCTCAGTTGTTCCGCAATGCTTATTCTTGGGGCATTGATTTTGAAGAAATGGAACAGAAAGGAATGCTGAAGCTGCTGTGTACTTACCCGGAATCTGCTGGTTTGGAAGACCACTTGCAGACTATTAAATCAGAAATTGCTGAGTTCAAACCTTCTCGAATTGCTATAGACTCGCTGTCGGCTTTAGCTAGGGGTGTCAGCAATAATGCTTTCAGGCAATTTGTGATCGGAGTGACAGGTTTTGCGAAGCAGGAAGAAATAACCGGCTTTTTTACGAATACAAGCGACCAGTTTATGGGTTCTAATTCGATTACGGACTCCCATATTTCTACGATTACTGACACGATTATTATGCTGCAGTATGTAGAGATTCGAGGAGAAATGTCGCGGGCCATTAATGTGTTTAAGATGCGCGGTTCCTGGCACGATAAAGGAATTCGGGAATACACAATTACTGAAAGAGGCCCACAAATTAAAGATTCGTTCCGTGGTTACGAACGGATTATCAGCGGTTCTCCGACTCGGATTACGATTAATGAGAAGAGTGAGCTATCGCGGATTCTCCAGGGTGTGCAAGGTCAAGATGACGAGGATATTTGAGAGTTAGCAGCGCTCCATCATTAAAAGTAGGTTGGGTTGAGCTAGGAAACCCAACTTTTTTAATTTGAGGAGTTGGTGAATATTGATAGCAACCGCAACCATGTTTTGGAGGTTCTTAATTGCTGAAATAAAAGCTTTTATTGCCTGTAGATCCCAATACCTATAGTTTTTACACAGCCACAATACCTTGGGTCAAATCCAATACCTTGGCGATCGCAAATCTATTGAATTGTGCTTGGAAAGCCAATAGCTGTACGATCGACCTCAGCTCGATTTGCAAACAGGTAGCCTTGCTGGTGTTAAATTTATAGTAAGCTGTGGAGCATTTAAAATGGTATTGTATGGTGCGTCAGTTTTAAGGCATTTTCCATGTATAGTCAGTGTTCACTTCGCTTCGCACCCGGAGCGGCATCGTTAGGAATGAGAATTAAATAACTTCCACTCTTGAAAGTGGGATGGGCGTCCCGCCCGTCCTTTTTGGACGGGCGGGACG
>NZ_JAUBRP010000081.1:0-17166 GCF_036701935.1 Microcoleus sp. M2_D5
TTACTACGGATCGGCTTGAGTTGTTAAAACTTTTATCTTCCCAAATTGCTATTTCCATTGAGAATGCTCAGCTTTACAAAAATTTACAGGAGTTTAATCAAAACTTAGAGCAATTAGTGAGCGATCGCACTCAACAATTATCGAACACCCTAGAGGCTTTAAAAGCCACCCAAACTCAGCTAGTTGAATCTGAAAAAATGGCATCTCTGGGAGGATTAGTTGCTGGTGTTGCCCATGAAATTAATACTCCCATCGGAGTGGGTGTCACTGTTGCTTCAGCTTTGGCAGAAAATACCACCGAATTTGCATCTATTTATAAAAGTGGCAAAATGAAGCGATCGGATTTAGAAGAATTTGTCGATATTGCTACCCAAAGCAGTAAGGCACTTCTAATTAACCTAGAGCGGGCGGCAGCCTTAATTCAAAGCTTTAAGCAAGTAGCAGTCGATCGCTCTAGCGAAGAACGGCGTACTTTTCAGATCAGACCTTATCTTGATGAAATTTTATTACAATTAAAACCCAAGTTGAAAAATGGCCAACATTCGCTTAAAATTAAGGGAGATAGCAAAATCGCCATAGATTCTTATCCAGGAGCCTTGTCCCAAGTTGTGACAAACTTGCTAATCAATTCTCTGATTCATGCTTACGAACCAGGAATTTCTGGGGAACTAATCTTTGATTGGGAGCAAGAAGGCAATCGGCTAAGGTTGGAATACGCCGATAAAGGTAAAGGTATTCCCTCAGAAAACTTAAGTAAAATTTTTGAGCCATTCTTTACCACTAAGCGCGGTCAAGGTGGCAGTGGGTTAGGATTACATATTGTCTACAATTTAGTCACCCAAAAACTAAAAGGTGAAATAGAATGTCTAAGTGAGGTGGGAAGAGGCACTAAGTTTATTATTAAATTACCCATGAAAATTGATTCGCAAATGTAGAGTTAGTATGTTGATTTTCTGACCAAGATAACTAAGTAAGTCCACCTTATTAAAACTAAAATAAGGATGACTAAAAAGGTTGCTGTGTAACTATTCTCCATTCTGCCTTTTTCTTAACAGGTTTTATAACTTCAAACCTAAACATTAGTAAAAAATAAAGGTGTACAGTCATGAAAAGTGATTTTGACGATTTGTTAAGTCAACCATCCCCAGAAACAGTATACTTTGCCGAAGTAATCGACTCAGATAGCGACGAGATATTGTTTGCAGATGAAACCACAGAAGAAAAACTGAGTGAAAGCTGGAAAATTTTAGTTGTAGATGATGAGGCTCAAGTTCACACCGCTACCGAAATTTCACTCAGGAAGTTTGTCTTTGAAAATAAATCTTTAACCTTCATTAATGCTTACTCCGCTCGTGAAGCTAGACAGCTAATCCAAGAAAATCCTGATGTAGCCATCATTTTACTTGATGTAATTATGGAAACAGATGATGCTGGCTTAAACTTTGTTAAATATGTCCGAGAAGTTTTAGGCAATCAGTTAGTGCGAATTATTTTACGCACGGGTCAACCCGGACAAGTACCTGAAAAAAGCATTATTATCAATTACGATATTAATGACTATAAAACTAAAACTGAATTAACAACATCAAAGCTATATACTACGATACTAACAGCTTTGAGAAGTTTTTGTTTGGGTCAGAAATTGCAGTCAGAAATAGATCGGCGAGAACAAGTAGAGAAAGCACTTCGTATCAGTGAAGAAAAAGAACACCAAAAAGCTCTTGCCTTAGAGCATTTTGTCAAAGAGCTGCAAGAAACACAACTCCAGCTAGTTCAAAGTGAAAAAATGTCTAGTCTCGGTCAATTAGTTGCAGGTGTCGCTCATGAAATCAACAATCCGGTTAACTTTATTTACGGCAATCTGTCCCACGCCAACGACTATATTAAAGAACTGATTCATATGTTGAATCTTTACCAAAGGTATTACCCGCAACCTGAAGCAGAAATTGTCCATGAAATAGAAGATTCAGAGTTGCCATTTATCATAGATGATTTACCAAAATTGCTTTCTTCTATGCAGTTAGGGATCGAACGCATTCGCAATATTGTTCACTCTATACGCAATTTTTCTCGGTTGGATGAAACTGAAATTAAATCAGTAGATATTCACGAAGGCATTAATAGCACTTTAATGATCTTACAGCACCGACTAAAGGCTAAGTCCGATCGCCCTGCTATCAATGTGATAAAAGACTATGGTGCATTGCCGCTTGTGAACTGTTATGCCGGTCAGCTCAATCAGGTGTTTATGAACCTTTTAGCGAATGCTATAGATGCTTTAGAAGAGCGCCTAAGTAGAGAAGATAGTGCGGTTTTTAACCCCCAGATTTTGATTCGGACTAAAGTTGTACCCGGCAATTCGCATGACAACATTAGCTCGGCTTCCCACATCCTGGTAACAATTTCTGATAATGGTGTGGGCATGACCGAGAAAGTTCGTGCTAAACTTTTCACTCCTTTTTTTACTACTAAGCCCATAGGAAAAGGTACAGGCATGGGATTGTCTATCAGCAGAAAAATTTTAATAGAAAAGCACTGCGGTCAATTGGAGTGTATTTCTAAGCCAGAGCAGGGAACGCAGTTTATTATTGAGCTGCCGACTATCTGTAGAGCCACTAAGATAGCAGCCGTAGCGAATGCCTAGAAAACTCATCGGGCTGAATTGATCGTATACCGTTTTTCAGTTGCAGGAGAATAGAGTTATTGCTAATTGGTAATTGCTCATTAATCGGAATACAGAATTTTTACCCGCAGCAATTCCCCCCATTCTGGGGTCGAAATAGGCGCTGCGGCTTTACCCACATTCTTATAAGTTAGGAATGAGAATTAAATAACTTCCACTCTTGAAAGTGGGATGGGCTCTTATAGCCCGTCATGAGTGGACGGGCGGGACGCCCATCCCACAATAACCATTAAAATTATAAGTTATTTAATTCGCGATCTTTAGTTAGAGCCTAATTTAGCAACGGCTTTTTTTGTAATATCATGGAGGATATCAACGCTTTTCGCTTTGCTGGAAATGCCGCGCAACTTCATGATGACAGACATACCAAAAATAGAGGGCTAAATTCACAAGACCTAATAATTTAGTGCCATCTTCTAGCATCGCGTGTAATCCTTGATTTGGAGTCTCTAAAATATCCTCCAACCGCGAGATAGCAAACAAGAACAATGCTGCCACTAATGGCAGGTAATGAGTGGTTTTGATGTATCGCCAAAACTTAACTCCGTAAAGGAAAACTGCACTGGCATAACACAAATAAATTAATTTCTTAGATATTCCCAACCGAGACATAATCAAAGTCATCCGAAACCTGTCATCCAGGTAAAAGACTCCCAGGAGTAAAGCACTAAAAAATAAGAATATCGCCGCTTTACTACCCGGATCTTTTTGCCGCAAGACTCCGAAAGTAAATGCACAAATTGCGACTGGGAGACACCCGAGAACTTCGGAAACTCCGGTGAGAATGCCTTCGTAAGGGAACCAGAAATTAAAAGGGTCGCTAAATAGGCGTTCAACTCCGCGTCCCTTGTTGTTGAGTTTGGCGTATATGCTCAGCCCGCCCAAAATCAGAAGAGTCAGAATGTTTAAACAAGCTAAAAACGGTACACCAAAAAACTTTTTTTGTAAAATTTTTAAAGAATTTGATAACTTGGGAATTTGATTGAATAAAGGTAGACGCTTCATAAAAAATGTCTCTAAGCAATAGAGTTAGTTAATTATTCACCGGCAGCCAAACCACAAATGTAGTACCGCGATCGGTTGGATAGAAATGAGTTTCCGCAGATGGCAGCCATTCAGGATTGACTGGGGAAAATACTTCTATTTCTCCTTGCATTTGGCGGACTAAATCGCGGGCGATCGCCAAACCCAATCCTGTGCCGGGAATTTCGGTCTGCGCTTTTTCTCCCCGGTAGTGCCGCTCAAATAAATGCTCTAAATCCTGGGGAGGAATGCCGGAACCTGTGTCGCTGACGGCAACTGCTATGGCAGGCAATTGGCTGTATCCTGCCCGATCGCCATCTGCTGCTTTGTACCTGACTTTAATATAAATTTGGCGGCCGGCAGGGGTATATTTCAAAGCATTGTCAATTAAATTGCTCAAAACTTCGCGCAAAGCTCGATCGTTCGCTGATACTGGTGGCAAATCCGCCTCCAAGTCGGCTACCAATTTCAGATGCCTTTCAGATGCGATCGCAAGAGCGGAAATTAACAGCGGTTTTAAGACTTCTGCCACAAAACAGGATTCCTGCAAATTGGCAGCAGGTGACAGCGACAGAGGAGAATGCCGGATTGATTCCACATTGGACATTGCTTTTTCTGAAGTGCCCGATCGCAGTTTTAGATGTGCTTCGCCGGTGTCAACAGTTCGATCGAACTGGCCGAGCAACTCTTGCAGCCGATCGCTCTCTCGGACAATACTAAAAGCCACATTGCGGTTTTTGTCTTCCGGTACCAACCGCCGCGCTAACAGCTTGCCAAAAGTTCGCAACGCTGTCAGCGGACTTTTGAACTGGTGCAGCAAATTGTGCATCGTGTCGTAAACCTGAGCCTGGATTTGCCGGGCCGAACCCAATTCCTGCTGCATCCACTGCGAGCGCTGGTCTAAAATGCAGGCTAGGGCTAAGGTGCGAGCAATTTGTTGTATTTGAGCCTCCTCTGGCTCGTTCCAAGGCCTGTCTTGCCGACCGCTGACTAGGAGTCCCATTACAGCTCCCTCGTGTATTAGAGGCGTCACAATTTGCATCCGCTGCTCCCACAAATTCTCCGGGCCTTGGCACTGATGGGAAGTGCGCTTCTTACCCGGAAGTCTATCGGGTGCGATCGCCCCTACCGTTGATTCTTCCACGGGCCCAACAGGGGGCGCCAGCAGTCGCGGTACCGGTTTGGCTGTCGAGCTTTCGGAAGATTGCAACCTCAACCCCTGATTTTCTTCGGATTCGGCTGAGGTTTCTGGGTAAACGGCGATCGGCACCAACTTTGCTTCGCTGCCTTCTACCAACTCTTGTGTCAGGTATACCGCGCTGAATTTCGCTCCCAAACTAACGGCGATGGCCACCTGCGAACGGCAAAGTTTGACAAATTCTGAACTCGCTGGCATTAACATGAGCGCCACATTTAAGATATCTAACGGAATTCTAAGTAAATTACAAACGATCTGCGGCCGATTACTGATGAGAGACTTCTCGATTTCAGATTTATTCCCTTTGATAGAAGGCAGCTATGTTGAAGGCATGGAGCTTTCACGAACCCAAATTGCCCTGCCTCCCCGTCCGCGCAGCTTCCGCCGATCCCCAAGCTTTGATCTTGCCGGAACTTGTGGCCCACCATACCACAACCGCTACACTTTTGTCGATCGGCACGAATGTTAAGATTATGTCGATATATTAAAAACAGTTGAATTTTTGAGCTAGAACGGATATACTGGCCTCGGATTTGGTAGCTATCATTACAACCTGTCTGCTCATACTGTCTGCTCACATTCGTCGATGAAGAGGAGGTAAAGAAATTGGCCAGGAGACGCAAACGCAAGAGTCGCCGCCGACAAGAAGGACGCAGAATTTTAGAGTGTGTGCCTCAATATAGCATCGAGAGCGGCGAAGATAAACCCGTAACAGCGGCTCGCAAGTTCATCCATGCAGAAGGCATTGCTCCCCCAGCTTTGCTGTTAGTCAAGCGTAACGAGCATACCACTGACAGATACTTCTGGGCTGAAAAAGGTTTATTTGGAGCCCAATACGTAGAAGAGAACCATTTCTTGTTTCCCAGCTTAAAGGTGATGTTGGAAGCTACCACAGAAAAAATTCCTGTGGTGTCAGCCAGTCGCGCATAGCTCAAAATGTTTAGCTCAAAACATTGACAGCAATGTTTTTCTAAGTTTTTTAACAAAAGCGCGAGAGTTCTCATTGTCTGGAGAGTGCCAACTGAAATTTATGCGAAAAGTCCTTAGAAATTAGGGTATAAGGAGCCATCGCAACAGGCTCGATCGCAGCCCGAGGGCGATCGCCACAATTGGCACTTTCACGATAATGGTTTTTTTTGATTGACTGTTTTGTCGATAGAATTTGTCGATCGAACAAGTGGATCAAAAAAACAGCCACTGGTAGATCAACGAGAGATCCGCTCTTGAGTCATCGGTTTGTCAGCTCGAAGTCTAACTACGGCATCTAGCATATCAAAAAACGTTCCGCGTCAAACTTTATAATCGATCGGTTTCAAATCTAAAGCTTTTTGCATGGCTGCTAGTTCATCGCGGTGAGCTCTGACAGTAACAAAGCTCTTGGTTGGGCTTCCAGACTCAGCAACTGATTCGAGTTTGAGCGAGACTTGCTCAGAGCGTCCAGCTTTTTTCCAGTAAAATATCCCCGCCAGCGGAGACAGCAGTACCAAAGCTAGGAAAATTTGACCCTGCTGAGGAACTAGCATTCCCAAAACCAGTCCCAAGCACAGAGCGCCACCTGCACTCAGCAGAGTTAGAAAAATAGCTAGAAACCAACTCGGCCGCACAAAACCCTCAAACGTGACTTTATAGTTGGGGGCATCGACGGCTGCAACTCGGTAAGCTCTCTGGGCAAAATACTGTTGTAAGTCGGTTAACAGTGACTCTTGGGCGCTTTCGGAAGCCAGCTTGACTTGTTCGATTCGATCTTTGACTGAAGCCTTGATGAAGAAAAACAAGCCAACAGCCAACAGTAGGGTCAGCACAAAGGTAGAAGGAAGAACAGCAGTATCCATCGGTAGAAGTTTGTGTAATTGAAATTATCTACTATTACTTTACAGAACTTTACATAAAAAAGCGATCGAGGACTTACGCAGACACTTTTTTACCAAGATTCGCAGAAAGCTTCTTCTGCAAGGCGTTTTGCTCTCCATCACGCAATTCCCATATCTCCCCATCGTCGCTAATTCTCAAGTGACAATGCGTAAGTCCTGACGCGCCGTGTAGATGCTTGAATCGCTGTGCGGCGATCGAGCAAAGCGAAGGCAATCAGGCAAATCGCTTTGCAAGTAGCGCCAGCATCTCCAGGGTTTAGGCATCCGATTCCAACTCGGCTAACCTGTGTGACCAGTTTCTAAGGCGCGGGATCGACGCTCTGACGCGCCGTTTCCCTGACCAATGTAATCGTGCCAGAGACGAGCGAGGTCTTGAGCTTGGTGCCGCCACTCAGGGAGGATTTGATACATCCGGCGGGGGCGGCCTCGTCCTTCTACTTTTTTCCAGTAACCGGTGATTACGGCTTCATCTTCGAGGAATTTCAGAGCGCTGTAGAGAACGGTATCAGAAAGTCGGTAGATGGGGAATTCCCTCTCTAGTTGGCCAATCAGTTCTGTACCGTAGGAATCTCCGCGCAATAACACGGAGAGAATGTAACACACAGCTAATTCCTTGTTTAGATAAACAGGAGGGGGATCTTGAAAAAATTGATAGATATGTTCAAACTTCATCTGTCTTGTCCGCTGGAAACTCTCGTGATACCGTCAGGTTAACGGGAGAGGAAAGCGGGGCGGGGTGTGCCGCTTCCTAATGATTAAGTGGGACACCGGGGAAACAGAGGTGCAGTATTTCCCCAGTGAATGTTGATAGCCCCAAACGCTTGTCCTGCACTTCGGTAATGTTTGCCTGCGACTTGGTTGAGCAGCGCGGGCGTAACTAGCGCAATTTTTTTCCTCTTCCAATCTATCGCAGCGACTATTGTCAAGTGTGCGATCGCCTGCAAGAGTTGGCAGTTACTTTGGGAGTTAGCGTGTTAACTGAATTTGCCGTTGATGTTGGCGTTCAACAAGCGCAGGCTTTAAACCGAACTCAGGCCTAACATAGCCCGCAGTGTAAAAGTTAGAAAGACAAAAGTCGCTACAATCGAACTAATCAGGGCGATCGCACTTGTCGGTCGATCCAGCAGGGGTTTGAGTCGCTCGAACAGGAAAAAGAAAATTCCCAGACATATCGTAATGAAAAAGCGCGGGTAGCGAGAGACGTTATTAATAAAATCTTGCATTGGCTTGGTGGGGTAAAGTGTCACAGCAAAATCTTTGACTGGCAACACTTGTGAGCGAGTTAGACAATTTTGGCACAGCCGGAGCTAAATCTGCCGATCGGGCGATCGGGCATTTTTGCCGGCGAGGCTGACATATATAATTCTAACGAAAACTTTTCCCCCTGCGTTCCGGCACTGTCTGTTTAATGTCGCGCGACCTCGGGTAACAACTGCAGAAGTATTTCTATTGAGTTCTAGTTGTGATAAATATTATAGGGCCGTTATTTCTAGATAAATGTCTGCTTCCGCACCTTTTCAAGTCTTGCCGCGTCCCTTTCTGAAATGGGCAGGAGGTAAAACCAAGTTGATTGGACAATATCAACCTTATTTTCCTGAAAAGTTCACCACTTACTACGAGCCTTTTTTGGGCGGCGGAGCTGTATTTTTTTACTTAGCACAACAGCACCCTGGTTTGCAAGCTATTTTAACAGATATTAATCCTGAATTGATTAATGCTTATCGCTGTGTCAGGGATAAAGTTGAAGAGCTGATTCTACTTTTACAGGAGCATCAGTTAGAACACACCAAGGACAATAAAAATTATTATTACTCTGTGCGATCGCGCTCCTACAAAACAGATACAGAAAGAGCAGCACGGCTAATTTACCTCAATAAAACTTGTTACAACGGTCTCTACAGAGAAAACTCAAAAGGTGAATTTAATGTTCCCATAGGTCGATACAAAAATCCTCAAATTTGTCAAGCAGATTTACTGCGATCGGTCTCATCTTTACTCGCGCCCGCTCAAATAGAAGTGAGAAAGTTCGATGAAATTTTAGATTTTGCTACTAGCCGCGAAGACTTTGTTTATTTTGACCCGCCTTATTATCCTATCAGTGCCACGAGTAACTTTACGGCTTACAGCCGCGATAATTTCAAAGAATTTGAACAGGTTAAACTGAGAGATATTTTTGCAGAACTTGCAGAACGGGGCGTGAAAGTTATGCAGTCTAATTCTAACTGCGATTTTATCGAAAAAATTTACAGCGATACTCAAGTTTTTTCAAATAAATCTCTGCCAAAATTCATTGAAATATCAGCATCTAGAGGGATTAATTCTAATAGTTGCAAGCGAGGAAAAGTCAAGGAATTATTAATACGTTCATTTTAAATTACACTTAAGCAAAGTTTCTACTTAAGCATATTTTGTCGGGCAGCCCGTGACCTCAGAAACCGGGTTGATTCGTAAATTTATCGTGACTCAACGAAAAACTCGTAGAAACCGGGTTTCTAGCCCCCATCATTAGTTTATTCCTATATTTTTAACTATTCAAAAAAATATTGTAGAAACTGGTTTTCAAAATCGGCCAGAAAAAAGGAAGTATTACCTATTGATTTTTCGGGACGTTAGGGGTATAATTTAATAATGGGAGTGGTAAATAAAATTTTATTTTTGTCACTATTCCCATTATTAGATTATACTTCTAAAAAGTGTCAGAGTCAAGCTGTAAATCAAAAAAAAAGGTGAGTTTTTTTTAAATTTTAAAAAATAAAAAACATTCGATGACTAATAGTCTGTTACCGTGAATAATAGCAGTTTGGAAAAAAAGCAACTGTAGGGAAGCTCGAAAGGGCGATCGCCATCAGCCACGGACAAATATTTATGGGTACTTCCTGATTAGAGATATTTGTTAGCCCAGGTAATAAAACCTTCGAGCTTGTGAACTGCCAACAGATTTTCATTGTCAGGAACTTGTGTTTTAAACCAGTCGATCGAACCTTGCCTCATACCGTCACCGCCCACTATAACAATAGTTGGCACCGGATAGCAATTTTTAATATTTAAATTGAGGTAAGGATACTTCTCGTCTACTGAACCTTTGTCTTCTTGCCACTTGCACTCAACAATTAGACCCCGAGGAAAAAAACCGGAACCAAGAATATAAAAATCGACATTTATTTCAGTTTTATAAATGCTAGATCCGATATAAACCTGTTTAGCATATCGCTTGGGATTTTCAGTAGAGATTAAGAGCCAATCTCGCTTGCGCTTTTTCGGCAACTGGGGACATATTTCGAGATATCCGTGGCCTCTCAACGTACCTTCTACAGTTGTTTCTAAAACCAAACCAGTTTTATTGGCTCTACAACCCCTATTCATTTTGTTTGCTCCTGAATATACTTTGAATTAAGCCGATCGCACTTGAATCACTCCTCGGTCAAAAACCCGTTTGTCAGTACCGATAGAACTGACAAACATCCGGTCTTCATAGACATCAAACGTCGCAAAACTCAGGCGGCTAGCAGAATACTCCGTCCACTCAGAACGCCCCACCCCACGAGTGCCCCCGCCGGCACCGCAAATTAAATAAGTCGTACCGTTAATAGATCGAGTGCGTTCGTAACTGTGCTCGTGTCCGTTGATATAAAGCTGCACGCCGTACTTTTGAAACAAAGGCGTCAAAGTCTTAATAAAAGGTTGATTCAATCCGTACAGGCCAGAGGAATATATCTGGTGGTGGCCGAACACAACTTTCCAAGGTGCGGTGCTCTGACTCAACTCTTTTTCCAGCCAAACAAGCTGATTTTCCCAATCCGCATTGTGATTGGTATCTAAAGCAAAAAACTGTACGGGATCGCGGCGAAAAGTATAGTAGCGACCTTGCATATTAAAACCCGCATATTTAACTTGCGGGTCGCCGTTAGCAGTGCGGATGTCGTGATTTCCCAGACAAGCATAAAATTTTACACCTTGCTGCAATAACGGCTGATAAGGCCGCTCGAAAACAGCATTAATTTTTTCAATTTCGCCGTTATTGTAGATATTGTCGCCGGCGAGAACAGCAACATTAAAAGGGTTTTCGCGGTGATATTGCGCCATCGCCTCAGCCACAGCATACTGACCTTCTGCACCCGTACCGGTGTCGGCCACCGAAATAAAGCGTAAAATAGGCGGTGAGGGCGGCAATGGGACGATCGCCCTTTGGGCCTCAACGTTAGAAGCCACGGCAGCATAAGTGTCTGTACCCCAGGAAGTCCGAAGCTGAAACATTTTCCAGACTCCGGTAAAACCTAAGCTGCTGAGACTGCCTAAAACTAGAAAGTGACGGCGTTTGATGCTCATTTTGATTCGGCTACAACTAAGTTAAATGATAAATTAAGGTTGAGATGGCTCAATTAAAATTTATCTCGTTTACATATATTTGCAACGCCCCAAGGCAGAGAAAATGTCAGAAGAACAACTAAACCAGTCAACTCCAGAACCCTCTCAATCTCCGACACCGCAGGTTGATTCGGCCCCAAAGTCTGCCCCCACTGGCAGAAAAACTCAAAATGCCAGCAGCGCGGTTCCCAAAAATCAGAGAATCAAAGCTTTGATGGCCTCGATTGGGAATTTGGGAAAAAAAGAGAAAAAATTAGCAGCCGAACCGCCGCTGCAGCCCCAAAAGCCGATCGCGCCCACCGCTTCTGACTCAGCAACAGCAACTCCTCCGGCTGTTGCTGCGGAAGTTAACAGCGTCCCACCAAAAGTTGCCGTAAAAGTTGAGAAAAAGCCTGTATCCCAACGCCCGGAAGGGAGTTTTTTAGAGAAAGTCGTTGTACTTTGGCAAAGTATTGTACGGCTAGTGCGATCGCTACTGCCACCATCTACGAACCAGAAGCTGTCCGATCCAATTTTAAACGCCGCATTAGCCGCAATTCTGATCGTTGCAGTCGGTTTAACTTTCAACAGTTTCTCAGCAAAACCGCCGGAGAAAGTAGCAAAAGTGCCTTTGCCAGCAGCGCAGCAGTCGCCGCCAACGTTTGGAGATTTTATGGCATCGGAAACGCCAAAATCCCCAGAGGCGATCGTACCGTCAGCGCCAATTTCTCCTAAATTCAAAAGCAAGTTGCCCGATTTAGTGACCCCGGAAAAACCCCAACCAGTAGAAATTATCCCACCGCCACCGCTGACGCCCGAACAGTCTCTGATTGCTGCGATTCAAACTCAAGTTACTGAGATTAAGAATCGACTGGGAGGCGGTTTAGTTGAGTCTGTTAAAGCTAATTTTGCCAGCAGCATTTTGACAGTAAAAGTCGCTGAAGATTGGTACAAACTCAGCGCAGTTGAGCAAAATCAACTAGCAACGAAGATGTGGAAGGAAGCTAATTCACTCGATTTCAGCAAGTTAGAAATTGCGAATATGGAAGGCAAGTTAATAGCTAGAAGTCCGGTTGTTGGTTCGGAAATGATTATTTTAGACAGAGGGATGAATTAGAATTTAAATAGTCTGTATCTGTAGACTCTCAAACAGATGTTATATCGTTTCCGGCTGCATCGGAATCATACCGAGGACACGGCTTTTGGAGTGTCCATACCCAATTAATTTTAGGGACACGGCAGTGCCGTGTCCTCCGTTTATACAGCATATTCCATGTATATGTGATACACACAATATTACGAGAGCCCATGTAAGGTGCCACGGGCTCTATAAATCTGCAAGTTTGATCCAAGATATCGCAGATCCGCACCCTACCAAACTTATTTACCGGACATTAAATTAATTAACTTTGAGGAAAATTGAAAAATGACAATTTTAACTCAAGTCGAACAACTAGAAATTGAATATCCCAGCAGCGACGGAAAGCCGATGGCTGAAAGCGACATCACGCGCGATTACATGACTTACAGCGTTGAAGCTGTCAAGCTTTACTTTCAAGAACGTTCTGATGTTTACGTGTCAGCCAATTCTTTCATATATTATGAAGAAGGGAACAATCAGGCAGTTGTGGCCCCGGATGTTTATGTGGTGTTTGGAGTTGCCAAACGCAAAAGGGATAATTATAAAGTTTGGGAAGAAGGGGGAATTACTCCAGATTTTGTGTTAGAAATTACTTCGGAAACAACTCAGACGAAAGACCAAGAAACTAAACCGGAAATTTATCGAGCTTTGGGAGTTAGGGAATATTTTCAGTACGATCCGTCGGGAGATTATCTGAATCCGATTTTACAGGGAGTTCGTCTAATAAACAATCAGTACGAGCCGATTGCCGCCAACAATATCGCTTTCGATACGCTGTGGTTGTTTAGTGAAGTGCTGGGACTGGAATTGCATCTAATTTCAGGAGAATTGAGGTTTAGAGTTCCTGAAACGGGTGAGTTTTTGAAGACTCACAAGGAAGAAAACCTGGGACGACTGGCCGCGGAGTCAACATTGCGCCAGCTCGTAACTCAACTCTTAAATTCTGGAATGAGTCTGGAACAGGTAGCGCAAATGATGAATTTATCAACCGTGGAAGCGAGACGATTGGTAGGGGAAAACTTTTGATCGATCGCACTTTTCCAACATATCAAGAATAGTGCGATCGAGGTATGGGACAAACTGAGAACAGTCAACAGCCAACAGTCAACTATTAACTAATGACTATAGAGGCTTATTAGTAGGTTTAAAACCCTGCTTTTGAAAATAGGTTCTAAATACCTCCTGAGCAATTGGTGCCGCCGATACAGAACCAAATCCGCCGCCTTCAACTATAACTGCGATCGCAACTTCCGGTTTATCAGCAGGAGCAAAACCCACAAACATAGAATTGTCAGGATGACCGGGCATTTCCACCGTCCCAGTCTTACCAGCACTTAAAGGAATAGTACCATCATTCATGCGTTTGCCAGTACCTTTTTTCACCACGTCAATCAATCCCTGGCGAACTACATTCAAAGTTGCCGGCTTAATACCTGTGGAAACTTTTTTGGTAATAGGAGTATTGGTTTGAGAAGCCAACAAATGCGGCTGAACCCGATAACCGCCATTAGCAACAGTTGACACCATCACAGCCAACTCTAGAGGAGTACAAAGTACCAAGCCTTGACCGATCGACATTGTTACTGTATCGCCAACGTACCAATCTTCACCATACATTTTCTGTTTCTCTGCTGGTACCGGAACTTGACCGTGATTGGCGGATTCCAACCCCAAAAGGTCTAAATTAATAGTACCGCCAATGCCCATTTTCTTAGCCGCTTTAGCCATTTCTTCGGGGCCGGCAGCCATACCTACTTGATAGAAAAACGTATTGCTGCTGTAGGCTAAAGCGTCGCGGAAACCGATAACGCCGTAACCGCCGCTGTGTTCGTTAAAAGAAATTCCGCCGATCGTAATTGAAGAAGAAGTGCCCAAAGTCGAGTCAGGAGAAAACTTGCCCGACTCCATCCCCGCTATAGCAGTGACAATTTTAAAAGTGCTACCGACTGGATAACCTTGAACGGCTCGATTTAAAAACGGTTTTTCTGGCCCTTGCAGCCGATCCCATTCTGTTTGAGTCACCTTCCGGGTGAAAATATTGGGGTCAAATGTCGGCCAACTAGCCATTGTTAAAAGAGCTCCGGTTTTTACGTCGATCGCCACAACTGCACCCAGGCGATCGCCCAAAGCTTTTTCCGCAGTTTTCTGCATATCTAAATCTAAAGTTAGCTGCACCGGTTTGCCGGGAATAGGGTCTTTTACACCTAAATCTTGGATTTCCTCGCCCTTAGCATTCACCTCGATTAAACGGTTTCCCCAAACGCCCTCTAAAGTTGAATTGGCTAATTTTTCAACTCCCATTTGACCCACGAGCATCCCCATCGGATATGCAGGATTAGCTTTTAATTGCTCTAAACTAGCTTCGCCGACGTATCCCAAAAGGTGAGCTGCTAATTGCTGGTGGGGATTGTCTCGGCTCGATTCTACGCGAATTTCAACTCCCCGCAAAGTATTAGCTTGTTCTCCCAAAGCGACGAAAGTACCGACATCAATATCCTTACTAATTCGCACTGGCAGGGCCGATCTGTAGCCTGCTCCATCGATTTTTTTGATAATTTCGGCCGCGGGAAGTTTGACTATCGGGCCCAGTGTAGCGGCGATCTCTTGCCACTCTTTGGCCGATCGCTCTTTTGGCCACACATAGACCGATCGAGATACGCGGCTGGCCGCAAAAATTTTGCCGTTGCGGTCTAAAATTTGACCGCGAGTCGCTGGGACTGAAACAGGGCGAATGCGGTTATTTTCCGCCCGCTGTCGGTTGTAGGCTCCCTGTATCAGTTGCAGTTCGGCTAGACGAAATATTGGTAGCGCCATCAAGGTAGTGACGATCAGCATAAAAATCATAACTTGGAGCGATCGGCTGCGTTGCCGTGAAGCATTGTCCAAGCCATTTTTGTCGAATCGGACTTTAGAGTTAAAAGAAAAATCGCCAGCCATATTAATTAATCTGCTCTTTTTATTCAACTAACAGGTTGATACGGTTCCCATCCGGATTATTTTGCCTATGATACAGCGATTATAACTTCTCACTCTTTAGTGACAGACATAAATTCTGCCCGTTGGTAGACGAATCAGCCGGATTGCTTGATTAAGGTATATAAGATGTATGTTAAATATCAAGTTTTTTTGACAATTCAACTGTTAAGGAGGTACGAGCGCTGTGGAACCGATCGATTTTTTGATTGCTTGGCTGGTGACGGGCAGCAGCTTGCTGCTAATTTCTCAACTGCCGATCGGCGTACAAATTGACAGCACACCGAAAGCAGTAATTTCCGCTGCGGTTTTGGGAATGTTGAATGTTTTAATTTTGCCCATTCTGAAAGCAGTTTTTTTCGTGCCGAACCTACTGACGTTGGGGTTGCTTTCCGGCGTGTTTGCTTTTGTCATGAACGTGATTGTTTTTGCCTCGGCTGCGAAGCTAGTTGAAGGATTTAGTTTGCGGATGGGCCTTTGGAGCGCGGTACTGGGGGCGATCGCCTTGGCTGTAGTTAGCAGCTTTATCAATAGCGCACTGATTTAGCAACTCCCCCAGAAAAAGGGCGATAGAAATCGCCCGATATTTCCACACCTTACCTGGCGCGTTTCCTGTGCCTACAAGCAATTTCTATCGCCGAATATTTCTTCTCCCTTCTCCCTTCAATCCGTTACATCCGTTACATCCGCTACATCCGTTAAACAATCCGTTGCCGAACTTCCTTCAATCCGTTACATCCGTTACATCCGTTAAACAATCCGTTGCCGAACTTCTTTCAATCCGTTACATCCGTTAAACAATCCATTGCCGAACTGCCTTCAATCCGTTACATCCGTTACACAATCCGTTGCCGAACTTACTTCCCAATCAGCGACTTATAGGCTGTCACCTTAATATCGATCCCAGTAATATCTGTGCCGACAACAACAGCCACCGCTCCTAAATCCAAGGCTTTTTTAGCCATTTCCGGCCCCGATATCCCGCCTTCGCAGATAACGGGAACCTTAAGCTTTTCTACCATTTCCGCAAGCAAATCAAATCCCGGCGGCGAGAAATTTTCCGTCTGGGCAGTATAGCCAAAAAGAGTAGTTGCTACAGTATCTGCACCAGCTTCGGCTGCCGCGATCGCAGCTTCTATTGTATCTACATCCGCCATCACTAATTTACCCAATTCACTGTGAATTCGCGCGATTAACGTCTTTAACTCTTCGCCGGGAGGACGGTTTCTCTCAGTAGCATCAACGGCGATAATATCGGCTCCATTCGCGGCGATCGCCCGCGCGTCTTCAAACCGAGGAGTAATGTAAATCTCGCATCCCGGCAATTGCTGCTTCCAAATCCCAATTATGGGAGCGGATATCTGTTTTCGCACCGCCCCAATGTGAGCCGGAGTGTCAATCCGCACGCCCGATGCACCTCGATTGATGGCGGTTCGAGCCATTGCCGCAATTACGATCGGATCGTGCAGCGGCGAATCAGCAGGTGCTTGACAAGAAACAATTAATCCTGTAGGAATTTGACAATTAATCATGGGGAATTGCGGATGGGGAATTGGTAATTGGGAATTACAAATTATACCAGTTCAAAAAAAGAATGTAACTGTAGACCATATCCCAACCTATATCAAATGAGTCAATCGATTTTAGATTTTAGATTTTAGATTTTAGATTTTAGAGGCGACTTGCGCGAGATAAATGCTCTTTCTTGAGGATTTTTATATTTTCGATTTTTGATTGATTTCAGGGATAAATCACGTGGCGGGTACCACCTTTGAAATTCGTGGTAATTCCCCAATCTAAAATCTAAAATCTAAAATCTAAAAATGAGTCAATCGATTTTATATTTTAGATTTTATATTTTAGATTTTAGAGGCGACTTGCGCGAGATAAATGCTCTTTCTTGAGGATTTTTATATTTTCGATTTTTGATTGA
>NZ_JAUBRP010000081.1:17266-27993 GCF_036701935.1 Microcoleus sp. M2_D5
ATAAATCACGTGGCGGGTACCACCTTTGAAATTCGTGGTAATTCCCCAATCTAAAATCTAAAATCTAAAATCTAAAATTGTATTACCCATTACCAATCCCAGCCATTAAAGAAATAATTTTGTCCAGCAATTGCTCGGGGTGAATCGGTTTAGCCAAACAATCGTTAGCTCCCGCCGTCACGAAAGATATCTGAGCTGGCGGAATTTCATTAGCGCTTAAAGCCAGAATCTTGATATTTTCAGTAGCGGGTTTTTGGCGCAGTTGGTGAATTATTTCGCAGCCATTCATACCGGGCAAACGCATATCGACAATCACAGCATTCGGCTGCAAAAGTTCAATTTGTTCCACCGCCGCTGAACCTTCAATCATCCACACCACTTGCAGTCCTGCTGCTGTCAGGATATCGCAAATCAGCATGGCAGTTTCTTCATCTTCTTCCACGAGTACGAGGCTGCCCCGCAAGGAATAATGCAGCGGTAAAGATGAATTAGATTTTTCATAGGTGAATTTTGTGGATTCATCTTTGCTTTGAGTTTGGATGGGTATAAAAACGGTAAAAGTAGAGCCGACATCAACTGTAGAGTTGACTTCGATCGCGCCGCCGTGAAGCTCTACTAACTGTTTAGTTAAAGCCAATCCCAGACCGGTACCCCCGTATTCTCGGCGGTAGGGGGTATCCAACTGCTGGAATTTTTGAAACAAAAGCGATCGCTGATTTTCGGGAATTCCAATGCCGGTATCTTTGATTTGAAAAACAGCGGTACTGCCAGCAGGTGCAGTACCGGGATGCCGCACTGCCGGCGTTCGATTTTTATCTTCTGTCACCCAAACTCGCAGGATGACTCGCCCGCCTTCGGGAGTAAATTTAATCGCATTTCCTAAAAGATTGAAGAGAATTTGTCTCAAGCGGCGCGGGTCAGCGATGAAGCGATCGCACTCTTGTTTTATCCGCTGTTCTTGCAGCAGTTCCACGCCTTTAGCCGCAGCTTTTTCTTTGAGGGCGTGCAGGCTCTGAGAAGCTAATTTAGAAAGTGAAAATTCACTAATTTTTAATATTGCTTTTCCCGCTTCTACTTGCGATAAATCTAAAATATCGTTAATTAATTCTAATAAGTGGTCGCCGCTGTCTCGGATAGTTTGCAGGTACTGCCGCTGCTTTTGTATCGGCACTTCTTTGCTGCCAACTTTGCCGTAAGACCACCGCAGCAGCGTGTCAGAAATGCCGATGACGCAGGTGAGAGGAGTCCGCAATTCGTGGCTCATAGCTGCCAAAAATTCGCTCTTGGCGAGGCTGGCAGACTGGGCGGCGACCAGTGCATCGCGCAGTTCTCGCGTGCGCTCTATTACGCGCTGTTCTGAGGTGCGCTTTTGCTGCTGGACTTGTGCATAAAGTTCGGCTTGGTAAATCGCGATCGCCAAATGTTCTGCTATTTGCCGCAAAAATGTTTTTTTGCTTTCTTCCCACTCGCGAAAAGTACACTGGTGGGCAATTAGCAGCCCCCACAAGTCGTCTTGAACTACGATCGGCACTAGCAACTTTGCCCGCACCTTTGCCCGCCGCATCAACTCTAAAAAACAAGGCTGCGAAGAGTAAGTTGTTTCCACATCCGCGACGCACAAAGCCAAACCTTTGCGATATTTCTCTCGGTCAATGACTCCATTGGTAAAACACTGCGCGTCTTCACTAAAATTTAGTACAGACGAGATACCATCATTGGCTAAAGCTTCGTAGGTAACGCGACCTAAATACAAGTAAGACCCGGAATTTTCTGGGATTTCGCCACACCCAGAAACTGCCGCAGGAATTTCTTTAGCTAACTCTGCTTTGTGCGGCGCTGGCACTTTTTCAAATTGATAAATTAACAGGCGATCGACCTCCAAAAACTCTCGCACTTGCTCGACTGCTTTTGACAAAATTACAGGCAATTCCAAAGTCTGGCGTATTTGAGTTGTCACCTGATTCAAAAGCCGCTCTTGTTCTAGCTGCTGCTGCAAAGCATCTTCTACTGGCTGACAAAATGAAATGCAGGGACTGGCAATTTGTAATTGATTGACGGCTTCTGCAATCTGGCTCTGCAGCGTTTCTGGAGCTATAATTTTCGCCGCTGATTTTCCCTCTCTTTCTGTTTTGCTGTGTAGGGGCAGGTGATTATTTTGGCTGGCATTAGCAGCTAGAAGAGCCAGCAAATTTAGGGTGAATTCGCTTTGAATAACGGCCGAGTTGGGCTGTATATTTTTAATTGCTTGTTTGATGGCGCGAATGTCAATTTGCCACGAGGGTGCGGGCTTTATTTCTGCGAGTTTGTCTGCGAGGGGAGACAGGAAATTGGCGATCGCCCCGGGGTCGAAAGTCAACTGCACATTCAATTGCGAATAGAGATTTTTTTCGCTGTGCTTGTGTCCGTTTGTTGCGAACTCATCTAATAGATTGCCCCGCAGCAGCGCGCTAAAATGCTCTGATACTACTGCTGCAAACCTTTCCGACGAATTTTCCAGATCTTGACAATCAGCGATCGCATCGTCGGTGAGCCAAATCGCCCCTGGGATTTCAGCCATTTGCTGTAACAACTGGTAAGCAGCCTCAAAGGTTGCTAGTGGCAAAGTCCGATTTAAGGTTTTTGGTTTCACTGTAGACATTTTCCCGGCTGACAGTTAAAGAACAAAATATGAATGCCCCTGTTGTGAGGACGGAACCCGTGGGACAACTGGCGTGGCAGATCCAACAGACTTGAGATGACAGTAGTCAGAAACTAAGTAATAGAAGGCCCCGGAGCCAGAGAGTTAATTTCTCCCTATAGTTGTCATCTTTCTTCTGGGCGAGTGACCCCCACTTCAGCGTTTTACGAGCGCGAAAGCGGTAGGAGGAAACAGGGGGAAGGGATACGGCTGTATAATCGATCGCCTCTGGTTGTGTTTGTGAACCGGGTTGTTGAGGGAAACTAAGCAATTCCACTCCCATTGCTGGGGTGAAGTTAGCACGCGCCTTTGTTTTCTGAGCTGATTCGGCTAATGGCACGTCCTTAACCCAAATAAAAATGTTTAACCCTTAACGACAGAACAGAGGACTAGCTACGTATCCGCTTAGTGTCATTACTGTCAGGCTGGTCAACAGAAAATGAAGTTTTAGGCGCGAAGCCCAGTCACTTCCGTGCTGGGTCGTTGACTACTTTCAACAATCTTATTCCAGTATAATATTAATATATAATTTGTTAACTTGTACTTAACACTATCCGGGTAAATGAGCAATCCAACTCAACTCACCCCCGATTTCACGATCGGACATCTGCCGTGTCACGACTTCCAAGTGAGCGCTGCAACTCTAGGACAGGTAGTGGCTGAAAGATTTGAGCAAGAACCAGACCTGCCGGGAGTCATTATTACTCATGAATCACAGGTATTGGGCATGATTTCGCGCGTCAAATTTCGAGAGCAAATGAGTTTTCCCGATCGCGTAGAACTTTACGGGTCACACCCGATTCGAGCCTTGTTAGATTTCATTAGAATTCCGCCTTTGCTGCTTTCGGAAAACTGGAAAGTTGACGATGCTGTCCAAGCGTCTTTCAACAGGCATAGAGACTTGATTTATGAACCAATAATTGTGGTAATGGAAGACCACACCCACCGCCTTTTGAACATTCATACTCTGGTGATCGCCCAGTCAAAAATTTTAGCACAAGCCAACAAAGCTATTCAAAAATACCGACTAGAAAGACACAAATATTTGGCGCTAATTCAACAAGAAAGAGCGAAAGTTAATGAATGTAATGAACTTTTAAAAAGCTACCAGCGTCAAGCAGAAAAGACCCAGGCTAATCCTAATTTTAATCAAGCGGCGCTGGTCAAACAAGCTGAAGAAATTGCTCAAATGAATCAGCGATTTGTGAGGATTGCCAAACTGATTTCTTCAGAAGGTCGCCAAGCATTTCAAGCTACTTTTCAAGGTGCTAATTCTATTTGCAACAATACAGATAAAATTTTGGGCGTGGGCAAAGCCATAGCTAATGATTTAGAAACGGTTAACCGCACTTCCCGAACCATCCGGGAGGCGATCGAACAAGTCAGGCATTTAGCAGTACAGGTAGCTGTAGTTACCAATCAAATGGGAAGTCAGCCTAGCGGCCTGAGCAAAGTGAGTCTAGAAATTGGCAGACTGGCAAGTAAAACTTTTGAATTGGGGACTCAAATGGAGCAAATTGCCAGCCGATTTAAACTTCGAGTTCACGAACTCACGGAGGCAGCAAGAGCGGGTGCTAATGTGGCTAAATCCGTGACTATCAAAATCGATCGCGCCGAAATGGCTCTGTTAGAGTTAGAAGAATTAATCGCGGAAAAACAATTTAATTCGTTGACAGCTATCCAAGAACCTTTGGGAGTAATAAAAAGTGTTACCGCTGATTCTTTAGTTCGAGAGATAGAACACACCGAGGTCGCTGTGTCCGAGTTGGAAGACTTAGTTAAAAATCAAGATTCCTCGCAATATTTGATTCAAAAGATTCAGCAGGCGTTGAAGTCCAAAAAGCCCTAAAATTTCAGCCGGAATCTAATGAAATATTTGTAGAGGAAAACAAATAAAAAAATTTACAATCATTCTATTTCAAGAATACCATAGCAGTTCTCAAGCGTGGTGAGGTATGCCCAATGCCCAATGCCTTAGCTCCGAGAGTACCTGATGTTACTGAGAAAGGCTATATTTGTTATACTGAAGGTGAGGAATTTTCAAATTCAGTTGTAAAAAGGCTATTGAATTAGCCCCAAAAACCTCTAAAAAATTCCACGAAGAGTTGGAAGGACAGGTGACGTTTATGAAAATCCTGCTGGTAGAAGATGACACAGTTACAGTCAGTTTGCTGACTCAAGCGCTGAACTCTCACAATTACAATGTGAATGCGGCAGCCGACGGTGAAACAGCGTTGCATTTGGTGCAGGCATACGATTACGACCTGATAGTTTTGGATGTGCTGATTCCTAAACTCGACGGCATTAGTTTGTGTCGAAAATTGCGATCGTCCGGCTGCCAAATGCCGATATTACTGCTGACAGCGCTAGATAGCAGCAACGATCGAGTCCAAGGTTTAGAGGCGGGTGCAGACGATTATGTGGTCAAACCCTTTAATCTCGAAGAATTAATCGCTCGAATTCGGGCTTTGCTGCGGCGGGGTAAGGCAACTTTGTCGAGTACAAATTTGACCTGGGAAAAACTGCAAGTCAACCCGGACACTACGGAAGTAACTTATGCCGAAAAAGTGCTGCACTTGACTCCCAAAGAGTACAATTTGCTAGAACTTTTCCTGAGAAATCCCCGGCGCATTTTCAGTCGCAGCGCCATCCTCGATCGCATTTGGTCGGCGGGCGAATTTCCTCAAGAAGAAGCCGTTACTGCTCACATCAAGGGGCTGCGGCAGAAGCTGAAAGCAGCCGGGATGACTGTAGATTTAGTGGAAACAGTGTACGGATTGGGCTATCGGCTCAAAAGTCTGCCGGAGGAGATTGAGAGCCAACAAGTTGGGCAGGAAACGACAGAAACTGCTAAAACTCAAGAAACTTTATCTACTGCATCCAGCGGGTCGAGCCAGGAATTAAACAAAGACGAGCGCCGTCTCAAAGTCTTGAATGCGATTGCCCAAATGCGGGGAAATTTAAAAGCTAATTTTAGAGAAAAGGTGGCGATATTCGATCGCGCGATCGATCAACTCAAAAGCGGAAGCTTGGAGGGCGCAGTGCGCGAGGAAGCTCAAGCCCAAGCTCACAAATTAGTCGGTTCTTTGGGAACGTTAGGGCTGCCGAAAGGTTCGGAAGTTGCGCGCCAGATAGAACATTTGTTCAAGGCTCAAAACATCTTGAAACCGGGGACAGCCCTGCAAATTGAGGAATTTCTGCATCAGCTAAAACAGATATTCGATCGCCCGTCGCCCGAACCAGAAGGCGATTTGGTGCCTGCGGTTTCCCAAAAGCGCCGAATGCTGGTTGTTGATGATGATACTTTTGGAAGCGATCGACTCAAAACAGTAGCATCCGGTTCTGACTTCCAGATAGAAGTCGCCAACTCTCCGCAAGCGGCAAGAAATGCGATTTCTCAACAGCCTCCAGACGCGATTTTGCTGGATTTGATATTTTCCAAATCTCAGGAAAACGGGCTTTCTCTTTTAGCCGAACTCCGCAGTGAAAAGCCCGAAATTCCGGTGATGGTTTTTAGCGGGCACAATCAATTGAGCGATCGAATAGAAGTTGCTCGTTTGGGAGCTTCGGGCTTTTTACACAAATCTATGCCCCCAGCAGATATACTCAAAGCAGTTGCCCAACTACTCGATCAGACTGGCCCTGCTGAAGCTAAAGTTATGGTGGTAGACGATGACGTGCATCTATTGGCTGCACTGCAAGTGATTCTACAACCTTGGGGATTTCAAGTAACAACATTGGACGATCCTGAAAAGTTCTGGGAGGTACTCGAAACGACTTGTCCGGATTTGCTAATTTTAGATGTGGAGATGCCCGGTTACAGCGGTATCGAGCTGTGTTTGGCAGTTCGCAACGATTTGCGCTGGAGCAAGCTCCCCGTGCTATTTTTGACAGCTCATTCCGAATCGGAAATAGTGCGCCAAATGTTTGTCGCAGGTGCTGACGACTACGTTAACAAGCCGATCGTGAAACCGGAATTAATTGCTCGCCTCCTGAATCGTTTGGAGCGGACTCAACTCAGAAACAGACTGGCTCAGGCACAGCGCTAATCCCATTTTAGATTTTAAAAATTAAAGACTTCAAGAAGTGGGAATGACTGGGGAGATATGGGTTTCGATCGCGTACCTACAGTTGTATTCTTTTTTTAAACTGGTATAACTAGGAGCAAATATGCAGTGCGTGTCCGAAACAAATCAGGAAGCCTTCGCCAAGACTGGGGATTGTTAGAGTGTGTAATTCCGACGGGGTGCGGTAGATTGATGCTTGCCTGCAGAGCGAGAACACAGGCTAATTTAGAGAATTATTAATCAGATGAAAGCGATGGTATTGCCCTCAGACACAGGCACTCTCAATAACAGCGACTGCGAACTAATTTACGCCCCGGGTTCGATTCAACCTCACGGCATCCTTTTGGTGCTGGAATCTCCGGCGTTAAAAATTTTGCAAGTTAGCAACAATACTTTTGAGGCGATGGGCCTTTACCCCGAACAACTTTTGGATAAATTTTTAGAGGAATTTGTCGAGACTGAAGAAATTGAGGCTATTGAAAAAGGTTTATTTGAAAAAGACCAACGTAATGCTATCAGATTATCCTTCAAAAGTCAAGAGCGCAAGTCTTTTTTTGAGGGAACGCTACATCAATCAAATTCAGCATTAATTGTTGAACTAGAGTCGGTTGTTTCTCCAAAAACGAGCGATTGTTTCAATTGTTATAATTTAGTCCAAGAGCCGATCGACAAAATCCACAAAACACCCAACCTGCAAGTGCTGTGTCAGACGGCTGTTGAAGAAGTGCGGAGGATAATCGGTTTCGATCGAGCGATCGTCTATCAATTTGACGCCACCGGGGCGGGGGAAGTTGTCGCCGAAGACAAAGTAGAAAGTTTGGCTCCTTTATTGGGACTGCACTATCCGGCTACCGATATTCCCCCCCAAGCAAGAAACCTCTTCAACATGAATTTAATTCGGTTTATTCCCGATATTAACTGCCAGCCTGTAGAACTAATTCCTCACTGCAATCCGCTGACGGGTAGCCCTTTAGATATGGGAGGATATTTGTTGAGAACAGTTTCACCTTGCCACGTTCAATATCTCAAAAATATGAACGTTGCTGCTAGCGTGACTCTGACATTAATCAAAGATAAAAAACTCTGGGGATTGATTGCCTGCCACCATCCAACACGAAAGTATGTCAACTACGAAACAAGAACTGCTTGCGAAATGCTAGCCAAGTTTGTGAATTTAGAACTCAGCTATAAACAAGATAGCCAAGACCGGGAATATGCAATTTATTTAAAAGCACTTTGCCAAAAATTTATTACGGAAATTTCTCAAAAAAACTGCTTTCTAGAAGGTTTACTAACATACCGAGATGAATTGCTCGCCTTAGTGGGCGCTACTGGTGGAGTAGTGTGTGCCAATGAAAATTTAACAACCATCGGGCAAACCCCGGAATTGGTAGAAATAGAAAAATTAATTGCTTGGATAAAACCTCAAATAAATAATGAGGTTTTTTATACAGATTCTCTCTCAAAACTGTATCCGCCCGCCAAAAAATTTCAAGAATTTGCTAGCGGTTTACTGGTGCTTGCCATGTCTGAGATGCAAAATTATTACATTTTGTGGTTCCGTCCAGAAGCACTTCAAACTGTCAACTGGGCAGGTCCACCAGAGGACAAAATTGAACTTAAACCGGATGGTAGTAGATTAATTTGTCCTCGCAATTCCTTTGATTTGTGGCAAGAAACTGTGAGGTTAAAATCTTTGCCTTGGCAGCGGTGCGAAATTGAAATAGCACGAGAACTTCGAGTTGCTATTACTAGCATTGAGTTGCGGAAAATGAATCAGCAGCTCAGCTTAGCTTTGTCGGCTACCAAAATCGGATTTTGGGACTGGGATATGCAAAGAAATCGCATTGTTTGGTCGAGGGAACACGAAGAGTTGTTTGGGTTGGCACCGGGAACTTTTGCCGGAACTTATCAAAGTTTTGTAGCTTGCGTTCACCCAGAAGATTTAAACAGCATTCAGAATGCTGTAAATCAAGCCCTGCCCCAGCGATCGGATTACTGTCACGAATACCGCGTGGTTTGGCCCGACGGCAGCATTCACTGGATTGAGGGCAAAGGTAAGTTTTTTTACAACGAAGCAGGCGATGCAGTGCGGATGGTGGGAACAGTTACAGAAATTACCGATCGCAAAGCTAGAGAATTACAGTTGCGGCTGTTGGAATCAGCAGTCACCACCACTAACGACGCCGTGTTAATTACCGAAGCTGAACCGATTGAGGAACCGGGGCCGCGAATTCTTTATGTCAACCCAGCTTTCACGCGGATGACCGGCTATGGGCTAGAAGAAGTTTTGGGCAAAACCCCGCGCATTTTGCAAGGAGAAAAAACAGACCGCGCCAGTCTCCATCGAGTTCGGACAGCTTTGAAAACCTGGCAGCCGGTGCGGGTTGACTCGATCAATTACCGCAAAGACGGGACGGAATTTTGGGTAGAAATGAGCATTGTGCCCATAGCGGACAAAAATGGTGAGTTTACCCACTGGGTATCAGTGCACCGGGATATTAGCGATCGCAAACTTGCTGAAGCCACCCTCCAACAGCTCAACGAACGGTTAGAAATGCGAGTTTTGCAGCGAACCAGAGAACTAGAAAGCTCTCAAGCAGAACTCCGGGAAAGCGAAGCTTTATTTCGCTCTCTGAGCGAGAGTTCCCCCGTGGGCATTTTCAAAATCGATACAGAGGGGAAATGTACCTATACAAATCCTCGCTGTCAAGCAATTGGTGGCTTCACACCTGCAGCAGCTTTAGGAAACGGCTGGATGCGGTTTGTTCACCGCGAAGACCTCAAACTAATTCTGTCGAAGTGGTTCCAATCGCAATCGCTAGATGGGGAATTTTCCGGCGAATTCCGCCACATCCAGCGAGACGGAACCATTCGGTTTTGTCGGCTTAAAACAGCTCCGATTTTTTCCGACAAAGCTCAACTAATTGGTCACGTGGGCACAGTCACAGATATCACAGAAAGTCGGGCAATTGAAAAAATGAAAAATGAGTTTATTTCGATTGTCAGCCACGAACTGCGAACGCCACTTGCCTCGATTCGCGGTTCTTTAGGTTTGCTGGCGGCTGGGGTACTGAAAAATAAACCGGAAACTGCCAAACAGATGTTAGAAATCGCTTCGAGCGATACCGAACGGTTAGTGCGTTTGGTCAACGATATTCTAGATTTAGAACGGCTCGATTCGAGCCAAGTTATCCTCGTCAAGCAGTGGTGCGATGCCCAGGTTTTGATGCGGAAGTCTGCTGAAGCTGTACTTGCTTTGGCTGCGGAAAATAACATTGATTTGTCGATTTTGCCCGAAACGGCAAAAATTTGGGCTGACCCCGACAGGATCGTTCAACTGCTGGTAAATTTGTTGAGCAATGCGATTAAATTCTCCGCTCCAGGAAGTACAGTAACTCTCAGGGTGGAAGATTTGGGCGATTCCCTACGGGATAGCTACGCTTCACGGGTATTATTTGAAGTCAAAGATCGAGGGCGGGGGATTCCGGCAGATAAACTAGAAACAATCTTTGGACGGTTTCAACAAGTCGATGCTTCTGACTCCCGCCAAAAAGGAGGTACGGGTTTGGGTTTGGCTATCTGTCGCAGCATAGTACAGCAGCACGGCGGCAGAATTTGGGTCGAAAGTGTTGTCTCACAAGGCTGCAGTTTCTATTTCACAGTGCCTGCACCGTTGGAGGGCGAGGGGGGAAAAAGTTTGGAGGTTTGAGATTGCTTTGATAATATCTCGCGAAAGCTCAAGTTCCTGGGAACTCACGCGGGTAGGATGATTGTGGGAGGCTGATAGGTCGATTTTTATGTTCAGGGCTTAAGTAGGTGAGCGGCAAAATCTATCAACAGCGCCCGACGATTAGGACGTTTTTAAGTGCTGAAACTCTTAATTTTATTGCTTCTTCCTTTTGCTATAGCCTTTCTCGAAAAGATGAGGTATCATGTTACTGACACTCACTCAGGAGGGTCAAACAGAGAAGACACGCTCG